>NZ_JJNY01000055.1:0-50138 GCF_000690035.1 Pseudoalteromonas sp. S3431 | reverse complement strand
CGTTTTTGTTTGCTGGTGTTGTTATTATTCGTGAATCATTAAATGCATTTGCTCATCGACCCAAGCTAGCGCTTCATGGTAGGCATCAGGTACTTTTTCACCAAGGTTTAGTTCTGTAGTTATGTCGTTGGCCGCTGACCAGTTTGCTTGCTCATAATACTTAACTAGGTTTAGGTATTGTGCCAATAAACCTTCGTTATCGAGTAATGCTGCTTTTATTTCGTTAGATAAAGGTAATTTCTGCATTACGCTTTCCATACTCTCATCTAAAATAGCATCCATTAGAGACATCATACCGGTTAAAAAAGCCATGCCAGTATCTTTAAATTGGCCATGAGAAATAGCGAGTAATTCACCAAAACGTGCTCGGGTTAAGGATAATTTGATTAATTCAACGGGCTTATCTGCAGATACTTGCGCAGCAAAAAGTAATGATAAGAGCTTTTTAATTTCGCTAGCGCCAAGCACAATAAGTGCCTGCTTAATTGTACTGATTTCAGCACGCCTTGCAAAGGCAGCAGAATTTGAATACCTAAGAAGCTTATAAGATAGATTTACATCACGCTCAAATACATTAGTGATTTTTTTAAGATCTATTTCAATACTTGAGGTTTCATACAGTAATTCAGCTAATGCCATCTCTGATGGTGGCAATGCTTTACTTTGCACCATCTCGGGTTTTGAAAAGAAGAATCCCTGAAAATAATCAAAACCGAGTTCTAATGCCAAGCTATACATTTCATACGTTTCAACTTTTTCGGCAAGTAATTTAATATGAGAATGTTGTTTTATATCGTCAATAACGTTGTTTATTGTACTTGTATCACATGTTAAGAAATCAATTTTAATGATGTCTATAAATGGATAAAAGTGACGCCACACAGGCTGATGAATGTAATCGTCAAGTGCAATAGTATACCCTTTATCTTTTAGGTCTTTAACAATTGCTAATAAGCGCTTCCCGGGTTGAACTGTTTCGAGTATTTCAACCACAATTGTATCTTTACCCAGTAGTGTTGGATAACCTTTTGATAACGTATCCAACGTAAAATTTATATAAGCGGGCTTATTATCAGTTAAATCTTCTAAACCAAAGTTGAATTGACTGCCTTCTATTAAACGTGTTGTCGCTTCGTCACCATCTATATCGGGAAACACATTATCGACGCCATCGCGAAATAAAAGCTCATAACCAATGAGTTCTTTTTCACGATTTAAAATCGGTTGGCGTGCGGCATAAAAGTACATAAACAATTCCGTATGAGTAAAGTCAGCAGGTATTGTAATAATATATTGGAAAACATTCAAAATAGCATTACGTATATTTGCATGATTAATAAATTATCATTAAAAATAAGAGGGTTTATCTGTTTTATTTTGTGAGTTTACATAGTGTTGTTCTAAAAGTGTGCAGCATGAATATTTTTAAACTAGGAAAAGGTAACAAGTTGGAGATTTCCATATTAGGCATGATATAGTCGGCTGGAATGCTTTTACCTCAATGCTGTCTTTATTATAAAATTTTAAGAGTCAATATTCGGATTAAAAGCTTGGTATTATTAAATGTGCGGAGGCTAATTTGGAAACAGGAATGATTATTTCACTGGCGTTATATTTTGTTGTAATGCTAGGTATCGGACTATATGCATATAAACAATCTACAAGCGATGTCTCTGGTTACATGTTAGGTGGGCGAAACCTTTCCCCCAGTGTCGCTGCATTATCTGCTGGCGCATCTGACATGAGTGGTTGGATTTTAATGGGCTTGCCCGGTGCAATGTTTGTAAGTGGATTTAGCAGTACATGGATAGCGATTGGTTTGATCGCAGGTGCTTGGTTAAACTATTTTTTAGTAGCTCCAAGACTCAGAGTTTATACAGAAAAAGCAAATGACTCGATTACTATTCCAGATTATTTTTCAAATCGTTTTAACGACAAATCTAACTTACTACGCGTTGTATCTGCAGTAGTTATTATTGTTTTCTTTACGCTTTATACCTCTTCTGGTGTTGTTGCCGGCGGTAAATTATTTGAAAGCTCATTTGGGCTAAGTTATGAGATGGGTTTGTATATCACTACAGGTGTTGTTGTTTTATATACTTTGTTTGGTGGTTTTTTAGCCGTCAGCTTAACTGACTTTGTTCAAGGTTGTATTATGTTCATCGCACTAATTTTAGTGCCTTGTGTAACCTACTCACTTTTAGAACAGCCTTTAGAGTCCACTTTACATAGTGTAAACCCCGAAATGCTTAATTGGATAGGTGCAGGGTCTACTTTAGGGATTATTTCAGCAATGGCTTGGGGGTTGGGATACTTTGGACAGCCTCATATTATTGTGCGCTTTATGTCTGTTCGTAGTGTGAAGGAGATGCCCACAGCGCGTCGTATAGGTATGACTTGGATGATTGTTGCTGCTGTTGGTGCAGTTGCTACTGGTATTTTTGGCGCCGCTTACACATATGAAAATAATATTACGGTCAAAGACCCAGAAACTATTTTCTTAGTGCTTTCAGAGCTTTTATTTCATCCACTAATAGCAGGCTTTTTACTTGCCGCTATATTAGCTGCAATTATGAGCACAATCTCATCTCAGTTATTAGTGAGTTCAAGTTCACTAACAGAAGATTTTTACAAAACATTTTTGCGTAAAGAGGCGAGTGATAAAGAGCTAGTGGCTGTTGGCCGTATCAGTGTTGCTATAGTTGCTATGTTTGCCATTTACTTAGCTTACGACAGAGATAGCTCTATTTTAGATTTAGTAAGTAATGCTTGGGCAGGCTTTGGCGCCGCGTTTGGACCATTGGTTTTATTTAGCCTTTATTGGAAACGCATGAACTTTGCCGGTGCATTATCGGGTATGTTAGTGGGTGCATTTACTGTGCTAATTTGGATTTATGGCCCATTTACTATTAATGGCGAAAGCTTAAGTAGCTTTATGTACGAAATTGTACCTGGCTTTATTTTATCTTGTATCGCAATTGTTGTTATCAGCTTAGTAACAAAAGAGCCAGAGCAAAACATCACTGCTTTATTTGATGAAGTAGAGAAAGAGCTTTAAATAGCAATTACCACCTATTTTAAAATAAGTGGTAAGCAATAAAAAAGGGAGCAACTTAGTTGCTCCCTTTTTTATTTAGCTTAACTCATCCAGTAGGGAGCAAACGGCTAGTTAACTTGTTTTTTATCGTTGTTGTCTTCAGTTGATGCAACGTTATCTGACTTTTTAGTTTTTGCTGGGGCTTTGGTGACAACTGGGTCTTTGCCACCTTTTAATATAGTCATAAAGTCTTCTTTACTCTTTGCTATTTCTAAAGCAAGTGACTCTATTTGTTGCTCGCTTAATGGCACATCTACCTTTTCTAACATTAGCTCAAGCGACTCAGCAATATCGAGCATTTTGTCATAAGCATCAGCTTCTTTTTTAGTAGTAAACGTCATGCGCTCGACTCCGTTTCGTTCTACAACATATTTAACAACAACAGCCATGATTTCTCCTGCAAGCTTGCGTGGCAATGTGGTTTATGAAAACCATTAGATTACTGTTTTTATGTACAGTAATGGTTTGTGGTGTAATTTGCAAGTATCTGATATTAATTTTTAGTTTATTTAAGATTTGACAAAAAACTGTAACTTTACTTTATTTAATAAATCACTTGTTGTACCAGCTGCATTTTAGGATTTCGGATAATAGTGATCATGTGTTTAGGTGATTTTATATAATGAGCTATTTTTATTTTACTATTTCCTGAGCAAAATTTAATAATTCGAAAGTACAATAAGGAAAATAAATGCGTCTTTTACAAAAACTCTTATTCATAAGTATATTATGTTTGCTCCCGACTACTGCAGCGTTTTCACAGGTAGTTGATGTGGTCAAAGAAATGCCTAAATATGATGTTGTAAGTATTAATGATGCTGATGCGAGTATGCTCGCTAAGCTACCAGGAATAGGGAAGAAAAAAGCACAAGCAATAGTTGATTATAGGGAAGCAAATGGAGAGTTTACTGAAGTAAACGATTTAGCGAAAGTGAAAGGTGTAGGAAAAAAGTTAATAACTAAGCTAAAAGATAAAATAACATTATAAGTGGGTTAGGGCGCTTCTAAGCGCCCTGATCATATTCTTTTAATGCTTTACTAAGATTTTTTTTTGCAAAATTAATTTCGATAGGCGTAGTTAATAATGGATAACAAAGTACACCAAGCATTAAAAATGGAATAACTACCCAGCCTTCAAATAGGGTAAATATTAAAAACAGTGGGCTTAATAATATAAGCTTTATTATACGTAATAACACGCGTTCAGTAGGTGAGATCAGACCTAGCGATAGGGCTATAACGGCTTGCCTTTCACGTACTTTTAAATGTTTTAATTCTATAATTTGACTCGAAAAAAAAGTAAACATACTAATTAAACCGATCTTTTAAAAAGTAAACGACTACTAATCACTATAAAAAATACACTAGCAAATAGTCCAAATATGATTTCCATCCAAGCGGGCATACTCATACCCAAAAATTGCCAGTCTATATTTCCACAATCACCAGTTGCCTGAAAAAAGCTAGGGATCCACTCATGCAATGGTAAAAATGATGGGAAATTAGGTTCAAATTCACAGCTAAAAGCAAAAGGGTCTGTGGTGGTTTGCATATCTATATGTTCTTGAGCAATCAGGTATCCCCAGACACTTGATACGCCCCAAGTTAAGTAAGCCGCTATTCTGACTACTTTGTTTTGCGGTTTAATTGAGCCAATAATACCAGCGCTAAGTAACCCTAGTACTGCGGTACGTTGATAAATACACATTATGCAAGGTGCTAACCCCATTTTGTATTGAAAGAAAAGGGCGGTTACTTCAAGTAAAAAAACAATAACGGTGAATAAAATCCACGGGGTACGTTGAGTCGGTAATTGTGCAAGCCAGTTCATAAAAATTCCACGCTTAAATAAGACGATATATTATGGCGTAGGATAAAGTACGCAGCAACAAAAAGGAAAAAAAAGCTACCGAAGTAGCTTTTTTTAAGATGAGATTAGTGACTACTTGATGCAGCCCCGATGGTCGCTACATGATGATCTATCCAGCCCCATTGATACATTAGTTCGGTCATATCGCTTAAACCTATGTAAGTAAAGGTAAGCCCTATAGTAGTTAACACGATTGTATATGGTAATGCCATGTAAACCATTCTCCCATAGGACAAACGCAGTACTGGGGCAAGTGTTGATGTAAGCAAAAATAAAAATGCAGCTTGACCGTTTGGAGTCGCAACACTTGGTAAATTGGTACCTGTATTAATAGCAACAGCTAAAAGGTCGAATTGATCACGGGTAATTTCCCCAGCTTTCAGTGCCGCTGCAACTTCGTTTATATACACAGTACCAACAAATACATTATCGCTTACCATGGAGAGTAACCCATTGGCGATAAAGAACATGACTAATTGTAATTGCCCTTCAAATGTAAGTACCCAAGCAATAACAGGTGTGAATAGGTGTTGGTCTATAATAACGGCAACAACGGCAAAAAACACACATAAAAGCGCTGTAAATGGCAGAGCTTCCTCAAATGCTTTTCCTAGTTGATGTTCTTCAATAATACCGGCAGAGGCAGTTGCCAATATAATCACTGATAAACCTATTAACCCAACAGCGGCTAAATGCATTGCTAAACCGACAATAAGCCATACCGCAATGAACGCTTGGATAGTTAAGTTAACTTTATCGCGTTTAGTTCGTTTACTATCAAGCCCTTCAGCGTGATTTTTTAAGATAGTGTGAATTTTTTTAGGTAATTTAGCGCCATACCCAAAGGCTTTTGTTTTTTCCAGAACAAAAGTAGTTAATAAACCAGCAAAAAATACAGGCAAGGTGATAGGCAGCATTCTTAAGAAAAACTCACCAAACTGCCAACTCGCTCGTTCAGCAATAATTAAATTTTGAGGCTCACCAACCATAGTACAAACACCACCGAGTGCAGTGCCAATAGATGCATGCATTAATAGGTTACGTAAAAAAGCACGAAACTCTTCGAGTTCTTGGCGATTAACTTCTTTTACTTGATTATCATCATTTATATCATGTTCGCTGTTGGAGTCTTTTCCTGACGCGACTTTGTGATAAATACTGTAAAATCCCATTGCAACGGCAATGACTACTGCCATAACTGTTAATGCATCTAAAAATGCAGATAAAAAAGCAGCTGCAAGAGTAAACGCTAAAGATAAAATAGATTTACTTCTGACTGACACGACTAGTTTCGTGAAAATGTAGAGTAATAAATCTTTCATGAAGTAAATGCCGGCGACCATAAAAATCAACAGCAAAATTACATCTAAGTTTTGTGCTATTTCATGTTCAACTTGTCCTGCAGTCGTCATTCCTATAAATAAGGCTTCAATGACAAGTAAGCCACCAGGCTGCAGTGGATAGCATTTAAGTGCCATTGCCAAGGTGAATATAAATTCTAATACTAACGCCCAGCCTGCCACGTATTGATTTAGTTGAAAAAGGATAGGGTTAATAATTAGAAACGTAATGATCGTATATTTATACCATTGTGGCGCATTACCTAAAAAATTCTTAAATGTTGCAGTTAAAACACTCTGCTGCATAGGTGTTCCTTTTTATTGTACTTATATGTATAGCTAGTGCCCGTTAAGTTAATTCAGCTAAAGCTTTGTGTAAACAAAAATATGCGAGTGATAACAATGTACCTAATGTGAATGTGGCCTATATTTATATACACTGTAGCTAAAATAGAAAAATCAAAATTTAATTATTTATAAATATTAAATTTCTACTCATTTGGTTGAACTAATATGCCTTACTTTACTTGTTAGTTGTGCTTCCTCTGGTACAATCAGTCAGTTATTCGTGTAAGACGATAAGTTGTAGATTACTTCGAGTGGGAATTGAATGAGAATTTTTAAAGCGAAAAGCCCAGCAGGATTTGCTGAAGAATATATAGTTGAGTCTATTTGGAATGGCGATTTCCCTCCAGGTTCAATTCTACCTGCCGAGCGAGAGCTCTCAGAGTTAATTGGTGTCACAAGAACAACTTTACGAGAAGTACTACAGCGTTTAGCTCGCGATGGTTGGTTGACTATCCAGCACGGTAAACCGACACGAGTTAATAATTTTTGGGAAACGTCTGGTTTAAATATTCTTGAAACGTTAGCACGCCTTGATGAAGATAAAATGCCTGAGCTGACAGATCAGCTTTTATCGGCAAGAACGAATATTAGTGCTATTTATACGCGTGCCGCTATTAAGTTGAATCCAGAGCGCGTTATTGAAATTTTATCACAAAGCCATGAATTAGAAGATACTGCACAGGCATTTGCTGATTACGATTATAAAGTTCATCACGAATTAGCAGTTGCTGGTAATAACCGTATTTATGTATTAATTCTTAACGGTTTTAGAGGGTTTTATTCAAAGATTGGTTGTCATTACTTTTCAGATGCAGGAACACGAGAGCTTGCCCGTCAGTTTTATAAAGATTTAACTATACTGGCTGAAAATAAAGAGCATGATGGCGCTATTTCTATGATGCGTAAGTATGGTCATCAAACGGGTGAAATTTGGCAGAATATTCGAGGTGATATGCCTTCGGATATAATGGATTAAATATAAACGAAAAACCTGCATTTGCAGGTTTTTTTTATCTGTAAAAATTCATACCACATTATATGTTTTTTTAAACAGTTTAATGTATTAACCCTTCTTCAGTAAGGTTAAAAATACTATCTAATTACAACGCAATTTACACCTCAAAATAGATCTATTATTCAAGCAGATTAGTGCAAGTTGTAAGTGTTCGTTATTTTCGATTGCTCACATCGCTAAATACGATTGTTCTTTTTAAACTAAAAAATTTAGAATGCCAATTAATTATATGTATGCGCTATTGGTTTTTAATTTTTAGCGCCCATATAAGTACCAGCATTGCGAAAGCAATTGAAAACAAACTCAAAATATTTGGAGAATAAAATGGGTGTATTAGTAGGCCGCCAGGCACCAGACTTTACCGCTGCAGCTGTTCTTGGTAACGGTGAAATTGTAGATAGCTATAACCTTCATGAAACAATCAAAGGTAAAAAAGCAGTTATCTTCTTTTACCCACTAGATTTCACGTTTGTGTGTCCTTCAGAACTTATTGCATTTGATAAGCGTTTTGAAGAGTTCCAAAAGCGTGGCGTAGAAGTTATTGGTGTTTCTATCGATTCACAATTCTCACATAACGCATGGCGTAACACTGCTGTAGCAGATGGCGGTATTGGTAAAGTTCAATACGCACTAGTTGCAGATGTTAAACACGAAATTTGTAAAGCATACGACGTTGAGCATCCTGAAGCGGGTGTTGCGTTTCGTGGGTCATTCTTAATCGACGAAGAAGGCAATGTACGTCACCAAGTAGTGAACGATTTACCACTAGGTCGTAACATCGATGAAATGCTTCGTATGGTTGACGCACTAGCATTCCATACTGAACACGGTGAAGTATGTCCTGCTGGTTGGACTGAAGGTAAAAAAGGTATGGACGCAAGCCCTGAAGGCGTTGCAAAGTTCTTATCTGAAAACGAAGGCGAGCTATAATTTAGCCCTTAGTTTTAAATAAAAAACCGCCAATTGGCGGTTTTTTTTGTGTCTTTTACTTAGAAGGAGAAGCTTACTTTAGTATACAGGTAACGGCCACGAGGGTTGTGCACACCTGACGCATAACCATATAAATCGCCATCGCCATCACCAATAGCAAATGGTGGCTCTTCATCAAATAAGTTATTAACACCTAAAGATATTTTAGCTGATTCAGTAATACGGTACGATGTTTGTAAATCCACAAGCGTTTGTGAATCTATCATACGCGATGTATTACTATCAAAATCTAAATTACCATCAAAGTCGATATCAGGTGTATCTTCAAATTCACCCACATAACTGATATTTACGTTAGTGTTAAAGTCGCCAATTTCCCAGTTAGTTGAGAAAATAAAGCGGTGCTCTGGGTAACCATATTCACCCGTGTAATCACGGCCATCTTTTTCAAATTTATCTTGATATGCCCACTCTAGATTAAATTTAAGTAAACCTAAGTCATCAAGAGAGTGATTATAGTTTGCTGAAACATCAACACCAGACACTTCTTGCGATGATAAATTTTTGAAGGTGCTGTGTATTTTTTGTATTGTGCCCAAGCTTGCACCACCCGTTGGGGCCAAACGAACACACACGGTACTACTTTGATTGCCACATTCTGCAGCGTAAATAGGGCCAAACTCTTCTTCATCTATTTTGTTATCTTGGGTAATACTCCATACATCAACACTTAAGCCAAACTCGGCTGTTGGTGCCCATATAACGCCCACGTTCCATGATTCTGACTCTTCTGCTTGTAAATCAGGGTTACCAGAGAACTCAATATTGTAATCCAGCGCTTGGCAATCTAACCCAGTTTGTTCACAGCGCTGCGAATCAACAAAAAATTGACTCTTTTGTGACGGACCTAAGCCTATTTGCGCTAATGAAGGCGCTCTAAAGCCTTGCGCCCATGAACCTCGAACGGTTACTTCATCAGTCGGTGCCCAGCGCAGAGCTACTTTTGGATTCGTTGTAGTACCAAAGTCGCTGTAATCGTCGTAACGACCAGCTAATTGCAACTCAAGGTTTTCAGCAAGCGGGATTGAGAATTCAACGTATGCAGCGTATTGATCACGATCTGCTGAAGCGGATACTGATTCAGTACCAAATATCAAACCGCGTTGAAATTGATCATCAGGAATATCATTTACATCTTCTTCACGGTATTCAATACCCGCGGCCATCATTACTGCTTCGCCACCAAAACTAAATGCTTCACCAGTTATATTGGCATCAAAAGACGTCATATGAGATTCACCGCGACGTACTAAGCTGGTTGTTATTCTGTCAACTACCGCAGGATCGTTATATGTGCCACCAAATGGATTATAGTTACCGGCATCAATTTCTTGCTGTAAAAAATCGGTGCGTACCCAGCCTTGTGTGCGATCGCCAGTTTGCAGTGATTTACTGCGACCTTTTTGTACTGCTGTTTCCCAGCTCCAATCGTTTATTTCGCCTTTTAACCCAGCAACAAAGCGTAAGGTATCTGACTCAATATCCCATTGGCGAGCACCCGCATCAACTGTACGGTAACGACCAATTTGAATGTCTTCACCAAATGGATTGTTAGGGTGACTAGCAGGCACTGTCAGGCCAGCATCTTCATCAAGTGGTGTTGGTGCTCCTGCAGCGACAGAGCTATTATGCTGAACAGCCATTTCTAAAAAGCCTGTAATACCGTTATCAAAGCGGTATTCAAATTGTGAAATAGCGCCTATACGTTCAGAGGCTGGGGAAATATAGCCATATGGGCCGTAATCAAATAAACAGCTACCACTTGAAGTTGCATTTTCAGCAGGACAATCAGGATCGATAGTTTTAACACCATCTACATAAAAGTAGCCAGGAAAACCACGAGATGAACGGAAATCCTCACCACCATAAGGCGATTGGTTTGCAGTGCCTAGGCGGCCCATTTCATCAGAAGAAAGGGATGTATTTTTAAAGTAATCGATAATAACGGATGCACTACTTTTTTCGCTCGTAGTACCCCAAACAAGGCTGGCTGTTGTCTCTTCATAATTTGGACCATCTGTACCGCCATAGCCTAAATTAATCTCAACGCCGTCAATATCTTTCTTTAAAATAACGTTAACTACACCGGCTACTGCATCTGAGCCATAAATAGCTGAAGCGCCATCTTTTAGTATATCGATGCGCTCAATAGCAGAAACGGGAATACTGTTAATATCTACAAATGAGTTGGTGATACCTTCAGCAAAAGCACTAATTGATACACGACGACCATTGATTAGTACCAGTGTTGCATCAGCACCTAAGCCTCGTAAGCTTACTGCAGCTGAGCCGTTAGCGGTTGAATCTTGATTATTTCCACGGGTTGAAAAAGTACCGCTACCTGCCACAGGCATTCTTTCTAGAAGCTGTTGTAAGTTATCGTAACCCATGTTTTCGATTTCAGCTCTACCGATTGATTGCACCGGAGAAGGCCCTTCAATATCAGTTCGCTTAATACGAGAACCAGTAACTTGAATTCGCTCTACTTTTTTAGCTTCTTCTGCTGCGTAAGTTGTTGTTGTAAAACCTGCCGATAATGCGAGTGTTGCACTCACAATAATGCTAGGTGTAAATACTGTTGATTGTTTCATCCTTAAACCCTTGTTTATTTATTGTAAAATTATTTGCTTAACAAGCGAATTAATTAATAACATGTAACTTAAAGGTTATCAATCGTGTTTTTTAGGGTTTGATTATGAATTTTAAAGAGTTTTTATATATTAATTTTTATATATTTTTGCTTGAGGCCAAACTGGGCGTGAATAGGAGCTGTATTTGATATTTCTTGTCTTGTTAAATTAGGCTGAAAAAGTAAGTAATGAAGATAAAACTAATTTGTAATAATTTATTTCTTGGGAAATTAGGGCTGCTTATCTTTTTAGGTTGAATTTTCACCAAACGTTTGGTTTTTAGCTAAGGTAGAGCTTATGTTGCTCGGCTTTTTGAGTCTACGAGGTTATAAACTTTGCGCCGAGACAATACTAACCGGCATAAATATTTGAACAATTTAACGAATTAAATAACTCTATGACGTTGTTAAAATTCTTTATTTAGAACAACTAAATATAAAAATTTTTGCCTAGATTTATCAAAGCGAATTTACGTGACGCTCGCAACTTTATTGCTATTAAGCTCAACAGAGTTAACATTTTAAATAGCTGCTTGAGATCTGTTTACTACGGGGAGGTTATCCATATCAAATAAAATGCCTAACAAGGTTAGGCATTTTTATTATACTTTGTGCTTCATTAAGCGTTCTTTTTCGCGAGACCAATCTTTGTTTTTCCCGTCGTCTCGTTTGTCATGTAGCTTTTTACCTTTTGCTAGATGAAATTCAAGTTTTACCCAACATTTCTTCCAGTACATAGCAGTAGCAATTAATGAATAACCATCTCGCTCTGTTGCTCCGAGTAGACGGTCAAGTTCGCGTCTGCTTAATAGTAATTTACGATAACGTAACGGATCGCAAATTACGTGGGTTGATGCACTATTAAGTGGCTGGATTTGCGCGCCAAGTAAAAATGCTTCGCCATTTTTAAGGTGAATATAAGTTTCGGTGATGTTTACTTTTCCAGCTCGGATACTTTTAACTTCCCAGCCTTGGAGTTCGACACCCGCTTCAAACTTATCGTGTAAAAAATACTCATGTCGCGCTTTTTTGTTTAGCGCGATGGTATTACTTGTCGATTTTGATGAATTTTTCTTAGCCATAGTGCCCTATAATATACGTAATGTGAGATGTTTTACATCGATTTTTTAATAATGCTTTTAAAAATTAAGCTTTTATTTAAGCTGTATGAAAATTTGGGGAAACGCACAAAGCTTGCTAAAATTCGCCCACACAGTTGGGAGTGAGTATGCCACAAATAGAAAAAAGTGCGCTTGTTATGTACAGCACTAAAGAGATGTTTGATCTAGTTAATGATGTAGAAGCTTATTCACAGTTTTTACCAAATTGCTCAGACTCAAAAATTGTTTCACAGCATGATAATAACATGACCGCGAGTTTAGAAATATCTAAGGCGGGTATAAAAAAGTGGTTTACCACCGAAAACACCTTTGTTGATGAACAAACCGTGTTACTGCGCCTAGTGGATGGGCCATTTAAAATGCTGCAGGGTCGTTGGCACTTTCAAGCACTTGATGCTAAAGCATGTAAAGTTTATTTAGAGCTAGAGTTTGAGTTTTCAAGCAAATTAATCGAACTTGCTTTTGGTAAAATATTTAACGATGTTGCCAAAAACATGGTGAGTGCATTTACTCAACGTGCTAAGCAGGTTTATGGAGCGCGAGTATGATTAATGTTGAGGTGGTATTTGCATTACCAACCATGGCGACGTGTTTATCACTTGAAGTACCAGAGGGGACGACAGCAGAGCAAGCTGTTATCCAATCTGGCATTATAGAAAAATGTCCAGAAATAGAGGCTACTTCATTAACTCTAGGCGTTTGGAATCGAACGGTAAAATTAAATCAAGAACTTAAAAATGGTGATAGAGTTGAAATTTATCGCCCATTAATTGCAGATCCTAAAGATGCCCGTAGAAAACGCGCTGAAAAAGCAAAGGAAGAAGGGCGAGCAAACAAAGTAACGGGTGGGCGTCCATTAGAACGTTAACGTAGAAATAAAAAAGGTGAGCACGGCTCACCTTTTTTATTAACGCACAACTCGCTTTTTTATTGCTCTAGCGGTGTGTTAAAATTTTCTGGCTGATCATAATCGCCCGAAATAGAGACTAGTTTTTCGTTTTCAAATTTAATAACTAAAGATTTGTGTTGCTCGTTTTTACGGCCTTTATTGAAGCTATAAACGTAACGCCATGTATTGTTATCAAAAGCATCCTCGGCAATTGGACGGCCTAAAACGTAAATAACTTGCTCTCGAGTCATACTAACACGAAGCTTTTCAACATCAGATTGCTCTAAAAAATTACCTTGAGGGATGTTGATTCTGTATACCCAGCTAGAACAACCCGCTGTTGTACTGAGTGTTAGTGCAACGATAAGCCAAAGGGAAAAAGTTTTTAACGACTGCATTGTTAGTTGTGATCCTTATTTTTTATAATCTGCATGATACCGATTAGTCACTGAAGGTAAAACCCTTTTAGCAATTGTTTTTTGTTAAGGGCGTTAAGGTAATATTTTGACCATTAATAATGAAAAAAGTTTACATCATATTGAATCTTGTAATGTAAAAAGGGATTCTATTTGGTATTTGTACATCGTGCAGACTCGCTTTGGGCATTGGTACACGGGTATTACAACAAATGTAGAAAAACGCTTTGCTACACATCAAGTGGGTAAAGGGGCCAAAAACCTCAGAGGGAAAGGCCCTTTACTGCTTATCCACCAACAAAAAGTGGGCAGTAAAAGTGATGCGAGTAAGTTGGAGCATCAGATTAAAAAACTGACAAAAGTTAGAAAAGAGGCATATGTTCTCAATTTTAAAAAAGTGGATATTAATAAGACTAAATCGCTGTAAATATAAACTTTAATTAATTTTATTCATCGTAATTAAAACTTCACCTCTACGAACAAGCTAGCATTAACTGCAGTTAATACTAGCTTGTTCGTAATCGCAGTGCCAAACCACTTAACGATGCTTTTCAAATGTATCGACAAGCTCATCAAGAGTTTGAGCGCTATTTGCTAAATCACGAATGGCTTGCTCTGTATTAATTTGCTCGCTCATTGCTTTATCACTAATTTCACTTATTTGCTCAATGTTACGTCCTACATCGGCAACTACATTGCTTTGCTGCTCTGTCGCTGTGGCTATAAGTGTGGCCAT
This sequence comes from Pseudoalteromonas sp. S3431, assembly GCF_000690035.1. NCBI lineage: Bacteria > Pseudomonadati > Pseudomonadota > Gammaproteobacteria > Alteromonadales > Pseudoalteromonadaceae > Pseudoalteromonas > Pseudoalteromonas sp. S3431. Next base: position 35,687 of record NZ_JJNY01000055.1, on the reverse strand, counting down.
ATCGTTTATTTGGTTTGCAGTTTCGGTTATCGTATTGAGTAACTCTACTGAGTTTTGCATTGCCCCTACGCTTTGCTGCGCTTTATCTTTTGATTGGCTAATATCGTTAACTACATCATCAGAAATCTGTGTTAGCTCTTCTATCATTGACTGAATTTCATTTGTTGACTGAGAAGTACGGTTTGCTAGTGCGCGCACTTCGTCGGCAACAACAGCAAACCCGCGACCATGCTCTCCAGCACGAGCCGATTCAATAGCTGCGTTCAATGCCAATAAATTAGTTTGTTCAGAAATGCTTCTGATTGCATCAATAATGTTAGCAATATCAATTGTTTTTTTAGACAACAGGGTAACTTGCTCTGTAATGCCATCTATATCACTCGCAAGAGCAGAAATAGTTGTCTGACTTTGAACAACTTGCTGATGGCTTTGTATAGTTTTTTCACGGCTGCTATCAGTGAGTTTTGCTGTGTTTGCCGCACTTTGTGCTATTTCCTGTACCGTTGCACCCATTTGGTTTATCGCAGCAGCAACCGAGATCGTTTGTTCTTTTTGACTATCGATTGCGAGTGAATTGCGTTTAGCTTGTTCAAAAACATGATCTGAACTTTTTCTTATGTCATGGCTTTCATTCGCGACTTGCTGAATAGCAATTTCTATTTTTTCGATAAACTGATTAAAACCAGCACTTAAGTTATTAAGCTCTGGTTGGCTTGATTCAGGTAATCTATAAGCAAGATTAGCATCACCAGAACCCAAGCGTGAAAATAGTTCTGCCATTTTAGATAAAGGTGATGAGAGCGATCGAGCAAGTAAGTAACTAATTAGGCTAGCAACTAATGCAATGATTAATGTAAAAGTAAAAATTTGCCATTGCAGGGTATTTACGCTTGCGAATACTTCGCTTTTTGGCACTTGGGCTACAACATATAAATCGGTGTTTTTGATTGGTGTTGCCGCCACGAGGGTCGGTTCACCATTTAAGTTTATTTCTTTTAATACAAAGCCATAACTGCTTAATAGCTGGTTGTGTATGTCAGCTGTAAATAATTCATCAATATTAACTTTTGCTACTTTACTTGAATCTTTATGCAGCTGAATTAAACCACTTTTATCTGCAATAAATACAAAACCAGTTTGTTCAATTTTAAATTGCTGCAATAGCTTTTGCATCTCAGTAATACTTTTAGCAAGGCCAGCTAAGCCTGTTCCATTAGGCTGTTGATGATTTATAAACATTTTTACATCATTTGCAGACTCTTGGTAAATACTTATTGAGTATGGTTTTTTCGATTGTTTAAATGCAAAAAACCAGCCATCAGCAGTATCATTTTTTAATACGCGCAAAAAGCCATTTTGGTTCCAATATTGAGCTGTGTCTCTATTTGCCCAAGACGCGGTTGCTAAATTGTACTGCGTAACTAAACGGTTTAATTCTTTAAGTAAGACAGCATCATTTTTAGTATTAGTTTGCGACCATTGTAAAATGAATTCATTTGACGATAATTGTTCAGCAGCACCAATGAGTGCGTTTATTTCACCACCAATATGGTTACTGATAGTTTGCAACTTACTTGGTAGTTCAGACTCAATCATACGTTGTTCAATAATATCTTCTGAACTGTACAACGAGGTTAGGCCTATTAGTGCGGCAACAAAGATAGCAATACTACTGCCAAGGGCTGTTATTTTTTGAGTAATAGAAAGGTTTTGTAACATCATAATAATTTATTTTACAACTTAATTAGAAAGCCATGTTAGCACATTATTTATTATGGGCTAATTATTAGCTTAAGCTGAACAAATGAAAGTAAGCAGTGTTGTGAATATGCATAAAAAAGCCCACGTGCTAAAAGCATATGGGCTTGGTTTCTAACAAGCGAAACTTTTATTGTCTAGAATTAAACAATTTTCTTCATTGCAGACATGTAGCCACGTAGTTTAGCACCTACTTTTTCAACAGGGTGTTCACGCAGTGCCGCATTGATTTGAATTAATGTTTGGTTATCAACTTGGTTACTGTGCTCGCCAAGGCCTTTACCAATAATGTCTGTATCAACGTTTTTCATAAAATCAGCAAGTAATGGTAAACATGCATGGTTATATAGGTAACATCCATACTCTGCAGTGTCAGAAATTGTACGGTTCATTTCAAAAAGCTTTTTGCGTGCAATAGTATTAGCAATTAATGGCGTTTCATGTAAAGACTCGTAGTAAGCTGACTCTTCAATAATACCGGCTGCTGTCATGGTTTCAAAAGCAAGTTCAACACCTGCTTTTACCATTGCTACCATTAAAATACCGTTATCAAAAAATTCTTGTTCTGAGATTTCTACATCGCCTGCAGGAGTCTTTTCAAAGTTAGTTTCTGCTGTTTCAGCGCGCCATTTAAGTAAATTTACGTCATCGTTATTCCAGTCTTCCATCATGGTGCGTGAAAAAGTGCCGTCGATGATGTCATCTTGATGCTTATTATAAAGCGGGCGCATAATTAGTTTTAGCTCTTCACTTAGTTCAAACGCTTTTACTTTTGCAGGGTTTGAAAGTCGGTCAAGCATGTTAGTAACGCCGCCGTACTTAAGTGCTTCGGTAATTACTTCCCAACCGTATTGAATTAGTTTTGATGCGTAACCAGCATCAATGCCTTTTTCTATCATTTTATCAAAACATAAAATAGAGCCAGTTTGTAACATGCCACATAAAATGGTTTGCTCGCCCATTAGATCAGATTTAACTTCGGCGATAAATGATGATTTAAGTACACCTGCGCGATGTCCGCCAGTACCCGCTGCATACGCTTTAGCTTGTGCTAAACCAAGACCTTGAGGGTCATTTTCTGGGTGAACTGCAATTAGAGTTGGTACACCAAAACCACGTTTGTATTCTTCACGGACTTCAGAACCAGGACACTTAGGCGCAACCATGATTACGGTAATGTCTTCACGCACTTGCATGCCTTCTTCAACAATATTAAAGCCATGAGAGTAAGCAAGTGTAGAGTCTTTTTTCATAAGCGGCATAATCGCACTTACTACAGCGGTATGTTGTTTATCTGGCGTTAAGTTAAGTACTACGTCTGCTGTAGGAATTAATTCTTCGTAAGTGCCTACAGTAAAGCCATTTTCAGATGCATTAAGGAAAGATTGACGGCGCTCAGAAATGGCTGATGCACGTAATGTGTATGAAACATCTAAACCAGAGTCACGTAAGTTTAAGCCTTGGTTTAAACCTTGTGCGCCACAGCCTACAATAACGAGTTTTTTACCTTTAAGTGCATCAACGCCATCGGCAAATTCGGCTGCGTCCATAAATTCACATTGCGCTAATTGCGCTAATTGCTCGCGTAAAGGTAAGGTATTGAAATAATTCGCCATTGTTAGTGTCCTATAAAGTAATATTTGTTAGATGCGCAATGTTTACTGCGCTTACAAACACCATATGTAAAATAGTTACTTGCGTAAAATGATATATTTGAATTAAAGTGTTTCATAATATGAAATACTGGGTTTGGCATGGATCATAAACATTTAAACTACTTTTTAGCACTGGCTAAAACACTTCATTTTGGCCGCGCAAGCGAACTTTGCCATATAAGTGCGCCTACTTTGAGCCGCAATATAAAACACTTGGAAGAAGAGGTTGGTGTTGCATTATTTATACGCGATAACCGCAGTGTTAAATTAACACGTGAAGGAGAGTCGTTTATTGATTACGCTACGGCAACGTTAGCCAGTTGGCAACGTTTTAAAGCGAATGTGAAAGATCCACAACAGCATATTTATGGCAATGTTAGTATTTATTGCTCAGTGACAGCTTCTTATAGTTTTTTACATCAAATATTAGAGCAATTACGTGCACAGCATCAGCATATCGAAATAACTTTAAATACCGGTGATCCAGCTTTAGCTATTAATAGGGTACTCGATGGTCACGAGTCGATGGCAATTGCAGCCAAGCCAAATAAGCTTCCTACACAAATAGCATTTGTAAAAATAGGCTATTCACCACTTGTTTTAATTGCACCTAGAATTCATTGTCAGATCACTGAAAAGTTAATAAAGAGCGGTGATAATATTGATTGGTCTGAACTTGAATTTATTGTTCCGGAGCAAGGTTTTTCAAGGCAACGACTTGAGCAGTGGTGGCGTAAAAATAATGTTCATGGAAAGATTTATGCGCAAGTCGCTGGACATGAAGCTATGGTGTCAATGGTGAGTCTGGGTTTAGGTGTCGCAATGGTCCCTAAAATAGTGCTAGATAACAGTCCACTGCAGGATAAGGTACAAGTATTGGATACAAAGAGGGCTACTCCAGAAGGTTTTGAGATTGGTCTAGCTGTCCTTCGTAAAGAGTTAAATGATCCTGCTATTAGCGCTTTATGGAGTATTGCACAAACTTTAGACGCAAGTGCTATTTAAAGGATCAAATATTCATTTAGTTCATAAAATAGTATGAATATTAGTTGCTTATAGGTTTACTATTAATTAACATCAAAAACCTAACAATAAAAATAATGACGCTTGAGAGTTTATTTTACTATGGATCGTGCCGTATCACTTGCTCATTCTGCTCAATGCCTAAAAAAGGCGATTCCTATGATGGTAAAGTACCGCATGCCGGTTACGCCAATCAATTACGCTATTTGGTATTGTTATATACAAGGTAATAAACCCTCTTTAAATGCAGAGCTTGATCATGTCATTGCTCAGCAACAAACATGCACTCAAGATAGAGCGAAGGCAATATTTGATAAGCATTTAAATAAAGACGATTTAGCGTTATTTCAAGACGTATCCGAAAAATTTTATAGCACAATCGATCAAGTGCAACAAGATTTAGGCATTGCGCTTGAGCATTCAAAAAGTTTTACTACAACCTTGGTTGACTCCCAGAATGAGTTAAATTTGATTACAGATATTAGCTCGTATAATCAAGTGCTTGGGTGCGTTGAACGTTTAACCGATGAATCGATTGCAATGCAAAATCATGCACGTGAGTTTCAAACTAAACTTGCATTTGCTTATAATGAAATAAAAGACTTAAAAGAAGCACTCAATGTTTCAAAAAAAGTTGCTGATACAGACCCTCTTACTGGTTTTTATAACCGAGGTAAGTTTGATTTAGATATTACGGATTTTTGTAAAAAGTATTCTGAGCAAAATCAACACACATCACTTGCGGTTCTCATTATGTTTGATATTGATCATTTTAAGCGTTTTAATGATGACTTTGGCCATCAAAAAGGTGACGAAGTATTAAAGTTAGTAGCAAAAAAAGTGAAAGAAAAAATTAAAGAGACTGCAAAAATTTATCGTTATGGCGGTGAAGAATTTTGTATTACAGCTTATTTTGACACTATCAACGATATGATGGCATTTGCAGATTGTATTCGTTTGGATATTGCAAAATTGGCTGTTCGTAAAAAAAGTGATACCAATACTAAACGTGCTATTTCTGCGAGTTTTGGTTTGGCTATTCTACGACCATTTACTAATGGCACTGTGTTAGTTGAACGCGCTAATAGAGCGCTTTACATAGCAAAAACTCATGGTCGTAATCGAATAGAGATAGCGCCAGATGTTTAGTTGTTCAAATAATACACACAAGTTAATTAATATGTATAAAAATTGTGAATGATTGTAACTAGCTAGAGCTAGTTTAAAACGACCTTGCTACTATGGGGCACTTAATAATTTTCACACACTTTGACTTATACTGATGCGGTTTAACTTTTCAATATTAACAGCTTTTTTGCTGATCACTTTAGTTGCATGCTTTGCTGCCAATGGACAGCAAGCTAAAAATGTAACACAAGAGTTTGAAGAGCAACATATAGCTATAGAGCAGTGGCATTTTAGTCTAAGCGTTGGTGCTGGAGTTGTTACAAACCCATTACGAGGTGGGGACAACATTCCCCTTGTGTTGATTCCGCAGGTGGCTTTTTATGGCCAGCACTGGTTTTTCGATAATGGAAGGCTTGGTTATTCTTTTATACAAAGTCAAAAACATAATTTAAACCTTGTTAGTGAATTAAATGCAGAGTCTCGTTTTTTTATTGATTGGCATCCTACTAATATTTTTACTCTGCAAACGAGTGCGTTAAACAGTCAGTTAGTGCAGCAACAAAGTACTTCATCTCCCAAAAATATCAATATAAATGACATAGAAAAACGCCATATTGCCCTCGATGCGGGCATTGCATATCACTATGTAGATGATGCTAACGTATTTTCTATTCAAGCACTTCATGATGTTACCAGTGTTTATAACGGATTGCGTGGTGCATTGCAGTGGCAATATCATGCTGAAGTTGGAAAGTTAAAAATAAAACCGACGCTGGGAATAAATTATAAATCGGCTGAACTAAATGACTACTTCTATGGACTAAAAGCCGACGAAACTCAATTAGGTAAAATTGATGTTGGCAGTAGTTGGCAGCCTTATGCTAAAATCGACGCCCGTTGGCCGCTGAGTAAGGTTAACTCACTTCGTTTTCATTTAGCATATTACAATTATTCGGCTATGGATGGTAGTCCGCTCTTTGAACATGCTTATTCAATGACTGCCTTTATAGGATTAGATCATACTTTTTAATATGAAGTATTTAATGTTTATTGTGTTTATAGCATCGCTATTTAGTGGTTCTTGCAGAGCACAAACCGCTAATTTTAGCGTCTCTCCCAAAGTATGTGTGATTTCTGAGCAACAAGCATTTTGTGATCTTGATTTACAATTTAATTGGCAGCAAGAAGCATTGAGTGATGTTTGTTTATATCAACAAGATGAAAAAATTTATTGTTGGAAACAGCAACGTTCGGGGCAATTCAATTATAAAGCGCGGGTTCAGGTAGAGACCATATACTCCCTAATCAATCCTCACACGGGTGTACTATTAGCAAAAATACAGGTTGAAGTACAGAGCGCGCACGCAAAGAAAAATAGGCGCAGACTTCGCTCTCCGTGGAGCTTTTTTTAAATTAGGAGCAACTAATGCCAAAAATTTTACTTGTTGAAGATGATCTCGGCTTACAGCAATTAACAAAAGATTATCTTGAACATAACGGCTTAGAAGTCGCAGTGTTAGATCGTGGCGATGCAGTCTTTGACTACTTAGAAGCTAATCCAGTCGATCTAATTATTTTAGATGTAATGCTACCAGGAAAAGATGGTTTTAGCGTTTGCCGTCAAGTTCGCGATAAATATACTCTGCCTATTCTTATGCTAACAGCCAAAGGTGAAGATTTTGATCAGGTACTTGGTTTAGAGCTTGGTGCTGATGACTACGTTATAAAACCTGCCGAACCGCGTGTATTACTCGCCAGAATAAATGCGCTGTTACGCCGTGGTCAACCTATCGTGAAAGCAAGTGAAGAGTTACAGTTTGGTGATCTAAGCATAGATAAAACAAGCCGTATCGTAAAATTAAATAATAATGAAATAACGCTTACTTCTCATGAATTTGAACTACTTTGGTTACTGGCCTCTAATGCGGGTGAAGTGCTTAGTCGTGAACATGTCCATCAACATATGATAGGACGTCAGTACGACGGTCTTGATCGAACTGTTGACGTTAGGGTATCACGCATTCGTAAAAAACTAGGTGACAATAGCGATAAGCCTTATCGTATCAAAACAGTGTGGGGACAAGGTTATTTATTTGTTTCTGATGCATGGGAATTATAATTAATGTTATGGGTTAGTCGGCTTTAATGGGAAAACTGTTTACGAGTTTATATATTTACATCGTGGTTTCTTTATTCGTAGTAAGCGGTGTAGTTGAACAGTTATGGCCTTATGAAGACTCACAGCAGCAAGTATTATTAGACGATGAGTTTGGGCAATCGCTTTGGTTTCTCTCACAAACTCCTAACGGTCTAAAAAAGCTAGAACATAATTTTGAAAGCCACATAATTGCTCGTCGTGATTTAATATTACCTTTAGCACAACAAGCGAAATTAACAGACAATCACTACCTCTATTTATACGATAAACAACAACGTATTGTATGGTATGTAGAGCTTAGCGAAAATGAACTGCTACAGGTTGGTCCTGTAGGAGTATCAACGTCTACCCCCACTTCTGTTTGGCCATATTTATTATTACTTATTATTGTTGGTGTGCCTGTAGGTCTTTGGAGCTTTTTACTTTGGCGTGATTTTTCTAAATTGCGACACGCATGTGAGGCCGTCGAAGGCTTGCAAGATTTTCAATTAACAAATACCTCTAAATCGTTTTTTTTACCCGTTACCGATACACTAAAAGTAATGCAACAACGTATAACTTTTTTATTAACAGCTCAGCAGGAGCTTACATCGTCTGTTTCTCATGAATTTCGAACGCCGTTGGCACGTCTTAAATTTGCAATTGCTATGCTCCAAGATCAACTTTTAGATGATAAAAGCGAAAAATATTTAGCTAATATGAGCGCTGATATAAATGAACTTGAATCACTTGTTTCAGAAATGCTTGAATACGCAAGGTTAGACTCTCAGCAACCAAGTTTACAGTCTGTAAGTTGTGATCTAGTCGGATTGGTTAAAACAAGTATTGAAAAGCTAAATTTTGACACGCGAACTAGACTTATAAATAACTTGCCTGATAAGTTAAGCTATAAATGCGATAGTCATTTCATTGCTCGCGTATTTCAGAACTTGATTGGTAATGCTATTAAATACGCAACAAGCCAAGTAAAAGTAACACTGCTTACAGAGCCTCGCAGCATACTATTTATTGTTGAAGACGATGGAATAGGTATCGCTGAAATGGAGCGAGAAAATGTGTTTAAACCTTTTACGCGCCTCGATAAGAGTAGAGACAAAAAAACAGGTGGGTTTGGTTTAGGACTCGCTATTGTGAGTAAAATTGTATCTTGGCATCAAGGTGATTACTGGGTTGAAAAATCAGTCCTTGGTGGGGCTAAATTTGTCATTAGCTTGCCGCTAAAAAGTAGTTTCACGGAGGATATAAAAAAAGCGCCTTAAGGCGCTTTTTTTGTGGTTAAAACCAAAATCAACAAGTAGCAAAGTAGTAGACCGTGTATTTTAAAAATAGTTTCCAATTATTTTATTTTTTTTCTAATAACGGCATCAACATTTGCTCAAGCCCATTCAACTTTACTTCGTACATCATTGCTAATTGACTACCTAGTTTTGAATCAGGAAAGCCTTGTTGCTTAAACCACACAAGATAAGGCTCTGGCAGCATTAATAATGGGCGTCCTGCATATTTTCCAAACGGCATTTTGGTATTAATGGCAAGTTTTAATTTTTCTGGATCCATTCACTTACTTCAATGTATAAGACATAGTTAAGTGTAAGGTGTTTTAAGGAAATAAAATAGGCTGTGACGGGCAAGAAACAGCCTATTGAGTGAGGGAGTAGGCCCTCTTAATTAAGAATTTATGTTAGAAAATTAAACTTAGTTGAACTTTAATTAGCTGGAGTCTAATTAATTAAGTCTTAGAACATGAAGCTTATTTAACCAACACGAACAGTCTACCTGTTTTTTTACATGTTAGTTGGCCCGCTTGTAAAGGAATGTAAATAGAATTGATTTTCAGTCATCAAAAAGTATTAAAATAAATGTATAGTTCATTATTTTTATTTTTTAGCTAGTGCTTGTTGATCTTTCCGGATTAAAATTTGTTCTAACTTGGGGGGATTTATACCAATCTGCTTCTATATGGAGTCTATTTAACGGTAAGAAAATTGCGCTGAACTAGGCAAATTTTTTTACCTAGTTGTTCTAAATAAAAATTATTAACACGTTTCTACGTTCTGATAACGCCCATTACCTACATCCGTGTAGGAAAAAAGGTTAAATTATCTTTAGTAATTATTAAGGACTATATCTCACTTTACGTAAACAGTTTTTGTTTTACATGTTCAGCAAAACCACTACCAGCCTCTAGGTAAAAGTTATAGGTCGAGTGTACGCCCATATCTTCAAGCTCTTTTTGTTGATCTGGGTAGTTTGCAATGGCAGTTACCTGACCTTTATAACCTGAGGCTTGGAGCTGCTCTAAAGCAAAAATATTCTGCATATGCTTTGGCATAGTAAGCATAACCATTTCTACATGAGAGTGGTTTACGCGTTGCCAAAAGTCGGGATCGGTTGCATCTGCAATCAGCACTTTTCTGCCTCTATTAATATGTTTATCAACCACCTCTGGTTTTATGTCAATACCAGCAACTAAATTTGGGTGCGTAGCGTTAATTGTTTCGTATGCACCAGTACCAATTCGACCCATTCCAAAAATAACTATTTTAGTTTCGTTCAGATTTACAGGTAGCTCTTCTGCTAAGCGTGTTTTACTTTCGAACTTTAATAGCCAATGTTCTACTTTTACATATAACTCGTTGGAACGCTTGTTTAGAGGAGATGCAATCACAAAGGTGATAGAGACAGCGATAGCCATTACCGCTAACCATTCAGAGGTAATCATCCCCGTTGTAGCCGCTACCGCACATACAATAAGGCCAAACTCACTGTAGTTGGATAAACTAAAGGCTGTAAGTAGCGACGTACGAGCACGTAGTTTAAATGCATTTGTAAATAAATAATAAAGGGCTATTTTAATCGGTAATACAAAAATAAGTATGATGGCAATAATTAAAGAATTAATCGTTAGCTCGGCATTTAAGCCAATGCTTAAGAAAAAACCAACCAGTAATATATCTTTTAAATTAAGTAACGATTTTGATAATTCGCCAGCTTTTTTATGCGGTGCAAACATCATTCCTATTATAAGTGCTCCTAAATCACCTTTAAGGCCTGCATATTCAAATGCGTTATAACCTGCAATAAGGGCAAAGAAAAAGCCAAATAATGGGAGTAGCTCACCATGTTTAGAGCGATTAAGCACCCAGTACATAAGAGGGCGCAATAAAGGTAGAGCAACAATAAGCGCTAACGCCCAAACATTAGGGACTTTGCCTGTACTAATTGCTAAAAATATTACGGCGAATATATCTTGCATTACCAATATACCAATGGCAATTTTGCCGTGTAAGCTTGCCATTTCTCCGCGTTCTTCGAGTACTTTCACCGCAAATACAGTACTAGAAAAACTTAGGGCAAACCCAACTAATAAGGCGCTTTGCCAACTCAAGTCGACAAAAAGAGGGAGGGCGAAGACCCCAAGCAATAACATAAAGCCACTGAATAAAGCACTACTAAAAATAATGTGAAGCGTGGCTGGTGCCCAGACTTGCGGTTTCATTAAGCTATTAACTTTGAGTTTTAAGCCAATGCTGAATAATAAAAGGGTAACACCAAGGGCTGCAATTGTATCAAGCAATTCTGTACTTTTATAACCCGATAAATTTAAAGCAAAGCCTGCTAATAAAAAGCCAATAAGAGGAGGTAGTTTTAATTGGTAAACAGCAAAACCACAAACAAACGCGGTAGCAAAATAGATTAGTTCCATAATTCTTAATATCACTTCATTTGGTATTGCAGTGTAGCGAAAAACTCATATCAATGAAAATAAATATAGTGTAAAGACATGCTCATTTAATGAAGTTGATACCTTACTGCGTATGAAAAATGCTCATACAACACGTATTTAATCGTAAATAGCATGTAAATAACACTTTTTCACTGACAACCGCTTTTAAATATGGTTAAGATGCGATAACGAAGAGGTTTAAGTTAGAGCATATAACAGAGCCGCTCAGCTTAAGGAGAAATATATGTTTAAAAAGATTTTAGCATCGGTAGGTATTGGTGCCGCTAAAGTAGACACTATTTTAGAGACAGAGCACTTGCAACCAGGCCAGCTTTTCAATGCACAAATTGTGATTACTGCAGGTGATGTAAGCCAAGAAATATCAGGATTAGATTTGCTACTAATGACTCGTGTTAAAGTAGCAGGAGATGATGGGGACTATTTTACTAATCATGTAATTGATCAGTGGCGCATCACTGAAATTGGTACAATTGAGCCTGGCGAAGTTAAAAGTATTCCTTTTGAGGCGCGTCTTCACTCTGAAACACCAATTACAGAAATTAATGCAGGTTACAATCAATCTCACGTTTGGCTAGAAACTGGTTTGGATATTGATTTAGCACTTGACCCTACTGATAAAGACCATTTGCATATTTACCCTAATGAAGCAGTTAAAACCTGTATGCAGGCAATGGAAAAATTAGGTTTTAGCTTAGCTAAAGCTGATGTGGAGAAGGGGCATTTACGCGCATCTACATTTCAGTCTGTATCTGGCTGTTATCAAGAGCTTGAATATAAACCTAATAGCAGAAGCTTATTTGGCATTCAGGAAATTGAATTGTCGTTTGTGCCGGAAGCGCATAAAACACATGTTTTAATTGAGCTCGATCGTGCTTTTAAAGGTGATGGTTATATTGACGTAACAATAGAGCATGATCATGTTAATCTTTCACAGCTTTGTGATCAGTTAGAGCGTTTATTTGCTTAATACTCGCCAGTGATTTAAACAAACCCAGCTTAGGCTGGGTTTTTTGTCTATAGGATTTAATATGCAGTTTAAATGTGAGTCATTTGAGGCTTTTGATACACATACACTTTTTACTATTGTTCGCGGTCGGGTGGATGTGTTTGTAGTTGAGCAGGCTTGTCCTTACCCAGAGCTTGATGATCATGATGTTGCTGTAACTACTCGGCACATATATAGCATTGATAATAATAAGTTGCTTAGCTACGCTCGTTGTTATGATAGAAACGCGCAGTACAGCTCAATAGGGCGTGTTTTAGTGAATGAAAAGGTACGAGGCAAAGGTTATGCAAGTGAGCTTGTAGCTACAGCTATAAAGTGTTGTAAAGACCAGTGGCCTGAGCGTGATATTTACATTGGCGCGCAAACATATTTACTCGACTTTTATCGCTCATTTGGTTTCGAAAGTGTGGGGGAAGAGTACCTTGAAGATGGCATTCCTCATCAAGACATGATTTTAAAAGTGGTTTAGTGATTTTTACTACGCTAAGTGACTTAATTTAATAGCTAACAAAATAGCCCACAAATGTGGGCTATTTTTATAGTGCTTAACTTAATAACGAATGTAAAAAAACTGTACCTATTGCTAGTGGGCATACAAACTTAGTATACCAAGGCCATATTTTCCAAAAAAATGTATTATGGACTTCAGGGTTTCCTTGTTGAATAGCTTTGAGTAGTGAACCCCTGTACCAAATCCAACCAACAAATATGCAACACATTAACCCTAATAGTGGTTGGGCAACTTTCGTTGTAAGTGTTATAACCAGACCAAATAAAGAGCTGAGATTGCATACAATTGTAATACTAACGACAGCAATTAAAGCGCCAATGAACCAAGTAGCTTGCACACGTTTCATTGCAAAGCGTTCTACTGTGTATGATACCGGTGCTTCAAGCATTGAGATTGATGATGTTAGCGCTGCTATGCTCATCAACGCAAAAAATGCAAAGCCAACAAATAAGCCTACGCTACCCATACCATCAAATAATGCAGGTAGTACTTGGAATACTAATGTATCTTCTGATAACAGCTTCCCTGTTACCGGTGAAAATATTTCTACGCCTTGTGCTTGAGCGACATACATTGCAGGAATAATAAGTAAACCTGCTACAAAGGCAATGAAGACGTCAATAAGGGTTACATAAGCACCTAATGAAACGAGGTTCTCTTTTTTACTAATGTATGAGCCATAAATAATCATTACACTGGTACCCAATGATAATGAGAAAAAAGCTTGGCCTAACGCACTGACTAATAACTGAGGATCAAAAATAGAAGAAAAATCAGGAACTAAGTACGCCTTTAAGCCTTCCATTGCGCCATTTTGCGTCATTACATAAGCAATTAATGAAAATAAAATTCCCAGTAATGCAGGCATTAAACGCTTTGACCATTTTTCTATACCATTTTCAACACCTCGACTAATAATAGCGACGGTTAATAAGATAAAGACCATAGTAAATATAATATTTCGCGTAAGTGATTGCTCGCTTAGCCATGTGGATGTAGAGTTTGCACCAACAAGCGTCGCTATTGGCTCTGCTGTTGCGCTGAGCATCCAACCGGCAACAATCGCGTAAAAACTTAATATAAATCCAGCACATAAAATACCGCCAAAACCCACAATAAACGCGAAGTGTTTTTGCCAAGGTCTATTAGATATTTTTTGAAGCGATGAAACTGCATTTGCTTGACCATGGCGACCAATCATAAGTTCGGCCATTAAAGCTGGGTAAGCCAAAAAGAACGCGAGTACTAAATATGCTACTAAAAAAGCAGCACCACCATTGCTGGCTGTTTGTGTAGGGAATCCCCAAATATTACCCAAGCCAACAGCAGAACCTGCGGCGGCCATAATAAAACCAAAACGAGAACTAAACTCGCCTCTAACTGCGCTCATATTATTGTACTTCTCTATTTTTTGACGGCGCAGACAATCTACTGGAAATGTAAAAAAATAAAAAGTGCTTATTTGCTGATCTCACACAATTTAGTATGCCAGTAGTATGGTATACGCGATGTTTTTAATAAATTTTACTGTATAGTTATAGTTAACAGGTTGTTTTTGTTTTTAAAATGTTAATTACAGGGTGTAATTAATGCTTTACGCTTTGTGATGTTGATCGATAATGAGTGTAAAACAGGCTCCACCTAATTGGTTACTTTTACTTACTTTTATGCTGCCATGATGCCAATCAGCTACTTTTTCAACAATCGCAAGGCCTAGCCCATAGCTTTTATCTGCGCGGTTACGATGTTCTTCTTCTTTGAAAAATGGGCTAAATACGTTGTTAAAATTTTCTTTTGCTATACCAGGACCATCGTCTTCAACAGTGATTACAAGCTGGTGTTCGTACACTTTAGCACTTAGATAAATATGTAGCTCTGCGAAGTCACAAGCATTATTTAATAAGTTAGTTATTGCACGAGCAAGCCAATGTAAGTCGGCATTGATAATGTCACTTGAGCTATTAAGTTGTACGTTGAGCATTTGCGATTCAAATTTAGGTGCAAGTTGTATTAATATATCACTGAGATAGTGCTTAATATTAGTTGAAGAGTAGGTCAATTTGTTGGCATTTTGCTCAAGCGTTGCAAAGGCTAAATAGCTTTTTAACATAGACTCCATATGGTCTAAATCGCTTTCCATACGGGATAAATATTTTTTTATTTGTTGCTCATCATAGCTATCAATAGCCGCATCTAATCCAAAGCGCAGGCACGCAATGGGTGTACGAATATCGTGAGATAAGCTTGACGCCATTAGTTTATTTTCGGCGACTAGTTTTTCTATCTGACTGGCCATTCTGTTAAATGTGAGCTCTACATCTTTTATGTAGGTGAAGTGCGATACTTTAATTCTTGCTTGTACATTACCTGAGGCAAACTTTTTAGCTGCTTCATTTAAGACTGTTAAGCGCTTTGCAAGAGGGGTAATAATAAACCCCATAAATACGCACAAACCAGCATAAAATAGTAGTGTTAAAAATATATCATTGCGCTGCTCAGTATCTACGCGTTTGTCTAACCGCATTGATATATGAAAGGGGCTTAATATTTGACTACTATAAAGCATATAGAAGCCTTGTTGATCTTCTAAAATCAACCCACCGGCAGTGTGCATCTGTAATAATAATGAAGGAGGTAGTGCGAGAGATTCATTGTGCTTGTAATCAATTAATAAATTAAACTCATTCGCTAGTTGCTTTACATAACGACCACGTTCAGAAGTTGGGATATTAGCTAATTGTTTGCTAAAGCCCATTATCATCTTACTTTGCACACTAAATTCATCTTCTGAGGTTTGTGTTTGTTGGCTAAATGCATCAATTAACCAGCCAAGTACAACGATAGATAAAAGCGCACTGCTAAGTAGTGAAATATAAAACTTCTTCACTTATGTATCACTTTTTACCATGCGGTAGATACGAGTAAGTAACCTCGTCCCCATATAGTTTTAATTTTAGTCGGATTTTGTGGATCATCATTAAATTTTTTGCGCAGTGCTGAAATAAGTACGTCAACACTTCTATCCAAGCCGTCATACTCACGGCCTTTTGTTGCTTTAAAAACAGCATCACGTGATACGACTTGACCCGCATTACTCGTTAAATAGTGAAGAAGTAAATACTCTGCGCTGGATATATTTATATCAAGATCGTTTAATTTTACGCTTCTAGATTCTGTGTTAATACTCAGCGCGCCAACCGTTATTAATTTTTCGTTTGCCAGTGATTTGTTTGGTTCATTATTTTGGCGAAGTGCAGCTTTAATTCTAGCTAAAAGTGCACGAGGGCGAACGGGTTTCATGACATAGTCACTTGCACCAACTTCTAACCCTATTACTTCATCCATTTCTTCATCGCGTGCGGTGAGCATTATAATAGGGGAGTTATAAAAGCTACGCAGTTCTCTGCATACGCTAATTCCGTCTTGTCCAGGAAGCATAATATCAAGTAGGACAATGCTAGGATTTAAGGTTTTTACTTGGCCAATAACCTCGTCGCCTCGATGGCATACATGGGTCGTATAACCTTGCTCCGTTAAGTATTCTGCAACCCACTGAGCGAGCGATACATCATCTTCAACGAGTAAAATAGTGCCGTAGTTATTCATAAATTATCCTTAATGTGTTTATTAAAATAATCGCCAACGGCGTTTCTTTTGTCTGTTTTGATATACCCACTGTAGTTTTACTTCTGTAAGGCTAATAACTTTAGATGTATTACTATCAAAGAGCTCAAATGAGATACTCTGCTGTGAATCAAAAGCATAATTAAAAGTTCCTTCCTTTTGTTTAAGCCAGCATTGCATAATGTACTTTGAGGTCGCATCGCGTAAGCAGTAATTGCCAAACGTTGGCTGATGCCATGTTAGAGTGATATCAGCATAACAGTTTCTTCCTTCTCTAAGTGCGACACAAGTATCTGGAAGCGCAATAAGAGCATTGGGCATTTCATCTGCTTTTGATAAAAATGCCGTAGGGAAAAGCAGAAAAGCACAGACCCATCTAGAATACATAACGAAGGCCTACCTTGGCTTGGTGTTGATATCTTCGAGTAATAATAGGGCTTTCATCAATCTCATTTGAAAACCAAGTCGTCAGCCATCCTGCTAAAAAGACCCAATCTTGGTTAATTGGGTACTCAGCATGGAATTCAAACATCATACTGCTACTTGCATTTGTTCTATAAATTGGACGATCACTCGTCGCTTCACTACTGTCTATACCAAAATAATAATTGGTGAAGTCACTAGAGTAAGCACTCAACCCAACTCCAGTTCTAAACTCCCAGTTACGCCAGGGTAAAATATGGCTAAAAAAGGTATTTACGATCCAGCCATTATGTGTGCCAGAAATGTCATGAAGGTATTCAAAAGAAATTTGTGAGTTTTCAAATCGACGAGTTAATCTGAGTCCGGTATCAAAATCGTAGTTACGTGTTTTTATACCCCTTAACTCATCGATAATGCCATCATTGTATAGACCTAGTCCTTTATCGTTAAAGCCACTTTGAACATTTGTACCTAAAATATCGAGACCCCAATCAAACTTGTCTATCAGGCTGTAACCTACAACAAGGCCGCCACTTAGTTGATTATGATCAAAGTCGAGATAAAAATTTTCATAAGATAGGGCAAGTGTTAAGTCAACCAGCATTCCATGGTCATAAGAGTCGACACCTATTAGGTAAGAGTCACCGATATGATAACCAACACCAGCGCTCCAATCCCATGCAAAACCTTGAGTTGGCTCTAAGGTGTTATCAGCATAATAACGATTACTTGCCATACTTGAAGTACTAAAAATACTCATACATAGGAGTGTAATGATAAAAAAAGTATAATTAAGTAAAGCGTTTTTCATCTCAAAAGAGCCTAATTATTATATGTTATAAAGCGTAGTATATTGTTAATACGTTCCTTAAATCTGTAAAAAAATGTAGCAAACATTAGAAATTACTGAACTTTAATTTTATCGATTAATATACTGCTTAAATAAAATTGCATCATGGGGGTTAATGCACTTATTTCTGTACGATTACATGGACCGGTAAGCTTTGTTAAGCTTGATAACTTAGATAGTATTTTGTAGCTAGGAATTTGTATTTCTTTACCTAACCTTGCTAAACGTGCCTCTTCTGTATTTTGCTGGTGGATAAAGGCAACAACTTCTAATTCATTCGTAATTTTTTGTTCTTCATTAAAACTATACACTAGCGGCTCACGATGAAAGCTTGCGCTGTCGATTGAAGACTTAGCAAACCAGACAATGTCGCCAGACTTTTTATGAGTTAGACGCATGCTGACTTGAGCAAAAATAGTGGCACATTGTTGAATTGGGTACTGTTGGGCAACCTCTGTATAAAACGAAAAGGGTTTTTGTGGCTGTTTAATTAAATATTTTGTATCGTCTGTAAATGACAAATCAAGCTGCTGTATAGTAAGAACATAGTCACTATTATTTTTTGTCGTTACTTTTAATGCTTTGTCGTTTAATGCTTGGCTTATTTGCGATAATAGTGTGTCTGTTAGGCTTGCTTTGTCTGAAATTATCTTAACAGTTTGATTTTTTATAACTTTATGCGCAGGTAATTGAACAGATTTAACTTTTGGTGACGAATGAGTCGTTTCATATTCAAGCTGGTATGTTTGGCTTTTTAAGTTAGGCTTCAACGGCATAGCCAAAGGCTCCGCTGGTTGTTTTGTGATAACACACCCGCTTAAAAATAAAATAAAAAGTGACACAACTAAAAAACGCATAAGTACTTCACACCCACTAAAAATACAATAATCGTCGTATTGTACGTTAGTCCAAACAAAACTTCATGATATTATGTACCTAGATGTAGTTTAAAAAGATAAAAATTATAAAAAATGAAGTACCTCCCTTCTGTATTGTATAGCCTTTTAGCGCTGTGTTTATTGCTTAGCTCCATAGATGTCGTAGCAAAAACGGATCCCGGTTGGGATTCATTTGTAAAAAAGTACGGTCGCTATGCCGAAAAGAAACTAAAGAGTAAAGGTATTCCCGGTGCGGCATTATCGATAGTTAATATTCAAAATAGTGACTACATTCATCCGATAGGAGCTACCAAAGCACGTAATGGGCAAAGTGTTGATGCTCATACTCGTTTTAGATTGGCATCTGTGTCTAAAACCTTTGCAGGTTCGTTAGCTGCAAAGCTAGCCTCTGACGGTGTATTAAGGTTAGATGAACTAATAAGTAATTATATTCCAGAGTTCAAAAACACAGTGTATGAAGATGATTTAAAAGTATTTCACCTTTTAAGTCACTCAAGTGGTTTAGTACCAAATGCATACGATAACTTAATTGAGTCGCGTATGCGCTACCCCGATATTGTTGAAAAGCTACTTAGCGTTAAGCCAATTTGTGAACCCGGACAATGCTACGGTTATCAAAATGTAATGTTTAGCTTAATTGACGATGTGATTTTTCATGCTACAAATAAAAATTATTCCCAATGGTTAAGTAAAGCTGTTTTTTTACCTCTGAAAATGGCAGATGCCAGTTTAGGTTATGACGGTATGGTAAAAGATAAAAATTTTGCACTCCCTCACGTGCGTGGTAAAAAGCGTTGGTATACTGCTAAACTTAAAAAAAATTACTATAAAGTAGGGCCCGCAGCAGGTGTTAATGCCAGTGCAAGTGATATGGCTATTTGGTTAAAAGCGCAACTAGGACAATACCCTGATGTTCTATCGCTAGATGCGTTAGCAAAACAAACACGTCCTTATACACATACAAAAAAAGAACTGTATCGCAGGGTGTGGAAAAAGCATCTTAATGAAGCATATTACGGCTTAGGCTGGCGTGTTTATAACTACGCGGAAGAAACGCTTTATTATCATAGCGGGTGGGTGCAAGGCTATAGGAGTGATGTGGTTGTATTTCCTCACTTAAATATTGGTTTTAGCTTAATAGTTAATGCTGAAACTGGCGTAATCAATGAACTAACGACTGAATTCATCGACAGACTATTAGAATACAAACGAGGTAAAAAAATATGAATAATAAAATAATATTAGCAATCATTTTTTTAGTTATGTTATTTAATTGTAGTTTGACATTTGCAACACCGGATGAAATATATTTGTTTCGTCATAGCGAAAAATTAGCGGGTAAAAATCCAGCGCTCTCAGAGGCGGGAAAGGCACGTGCAAATAATTTAGTTACTTTTTTTAAAGAATATCAAAAGATACATATTTTCAGCAGCAACTATAAACGTACGTTACAAACAGCAGCTCCTTTGCAGGCATATTTTAATATCGACGTAAATGTGTATAACGCAGGTGAGCTAAGTGATTTAAAAAATGAGTTACTAAAACTAAAAGGTGTAGTTGTTGTTATTGGGCACAGTAATACAACACCGCAATTAGCCGAGCTACTTTCGAATGAAAAAGTGCCAGCAATGAGTGAAACACAATTTACTCAGTACTTTATATTAAATAAGAAGCCCAGTAGTACTGGCAGTGAATATGATGTAACCCATCATAAAATGAGTTTTTAATTTAAAACGTAAAATAACAAAAAACCAGCATTAAGCTGGTTTTTTCATTAAACACACTAGGTTACTTAAAATAGTAATTTAGTTACGTGGTAAATGTATTTTTCTCTCAGCACTTTGAAGATAAAGTACAATAGTGTGACCAATTGTTTGTAACTTAGTCGCACCAGTTTCACGTACGATAGCTTCAAAAATAAGAGCTTTAGTTTCACGATCGTCAGTCGGCGCTTTCACTTTAATCAATTCGTGAATTTCTAACGCACTTTTAATTTCCATTACTACGCCTTCGGTTAAACCGTTAGAACCTAGTAAAACTACTGGCTTGAGGCTATGTGCCTGACCTTTTAAAAACTGCTTTTGTTTATTTGATAATGTCATGTTTATACAAATTTTGCTGAATATGGCTTGAATTAAGGGTATTCTACCGCCATCTAAAGAATATTACTAATTAGTTGCGTGTTAATTTATGACAAATAAAAAACAGTCAGCCAGTTCACAGCGATGGCTGAAAGAACATTTTGATGATAAATATGTTCAAGAAGCGCAAAAAAAAGGCTGGCGTTCTAGAGCGGTTTTTAAATTAGATGAAGTTCAGAACAGAGATAAAATACTGCGTCCGGGTATGACAGTGGTAGATTTAGGGGCCGCGCCGGGTAGTTGGTCACAGTATTTAGCCGAAAAAGTGGGTGATAAAGGTCAAGTAATAGCATGTGATATTTTACCGATGGATTCCCTTGCAGGTGTAGACTTCTTACAAGGTGACTTTCGTGAGGAGGCTGTATTAAATGCATTATTAAAACGCATTGATGGGAAAAATGTTGATGTGGTATTCTCTGACATGGCACCAAATATGAGTGGTAATAATTCAGTTGATCAAGCTGGTAGTATGTATTTAGTAGAGCTTGCATTAGATATGTGTAGCCAAGTACTAAAGAAAAATGGTGCATTTATTGTTAAAGTGTTTCAAGGTGAAGGCTTTGATCAATACTTACAAGACGTACGTAATAGTTTTAAAGTAGTGAAGATACGTAAACCTGATGCCTCGCGTGCCCGTTCTCGGGAAGTATATATAGTAGCGACTGGATACAAACTGTAGTACAGTTGCTTGGCGTTTAGTTGAATTTAAATTAATTGGATACAAGAGGTTAACCCCTTGAGCGATATGGCGAAAAATTTAATACTATGGCTGGTCATTGCAGTTGTGCTGATGTCAGTCTTTCAGAGCTTTAATGGTGGCGATCAAGTTGATCGTCAGACAAGCTATAGTCAATTTGTTAAAGACGCCCGAAATGGCTCTATACAAGAAGTGGCAATTGAAAGTACCAGTGGGACAATTACAGGTACTAAAACCAGTGGCGAACGTTTTCAAACGATTATGCCTATTTATGACAAAGATATTTTAAATGACTTATTAAAAAGTAATGTGAATGTGAAGGGTGTAAAACCTGAAGAACAGTCATTTTTAGCAAGTATATTTATTTCTTGGTTCCCAATGATACTGCTTATTGGTGTATGGATATTCTTCATGCGTCAGATGCAAGGCGGTGGCGGTAAAGGCGCTATGTCATTTGGTAAGAGTAAAGCGCGTTTAATGAGCGAAGATCAAATTAAAACAACGTTTGCAGATGTTGCTGGTTGTGATGAAGCGAAAGAAGATGTTACCGAATTGGTAGACTTTTTACGTGACCCTTCTAAGTTTCAAAAACTTGGCGGTAGTATTCCTAAAGGCGTACTAATGGTTGGTCCTCCTGGTACTGGTAAAACGTTACTTGCAAAGGCTGTTGCGGGTGAAGCGAAAGTACCGTTTTTTACAATTTCTGGTTCAGATTTTGTTGAAATGTTTGTAGGTGTTGGTGCATCACGTGTACGTGACATGTTTGAGCAAGCTAAAAAAGCAGCGCCTTGTATTATCTTTATAGATGAGATTGATGCTGTTGGTCGTAAACGTGGTGCTGGTATGGGCGGCGGTAACGACGAACGTGAGCAAACACTTAACCAAATGCTAGTAGAAATGGATGGCTTTGGTGGTAACGAAGGTATTATCGTTATTGCAGCAACTAACCGACCAGATGTATTAGACCCAGCATTACTTCGTCCAGGTCGTTTTGACCGTCAAGTAGAAGTAGGTTTACCTGATATTCGTGGTCGTGAGCAAATACTTAAAGTACACATGCGTAAAGTGCCATTAGGCGATAACGTTGAAGCGGCACTTATTGCACGTGGTACACCTGGTTTTTCTGGCGCTGATTTAGCGAACTTAGTAAACGAAGCTGCACTTTATGCTGCACGTGGTAATAAACGTGTTGTAAGTATGGCTGAATTTGACGCTGCTAAAGATAAAATCATGATGGGTGCAGAACGCAAAACCATGGTGATGAGCGAGCAAGAAAAAGCAATGACTGCGTATCATGAAGCAGGTCACGCAATTGTGGGCCGTATGGTGCCAGAACATGATCCAGTTTACAAAGTATCTATTATTCCACGTGGCCGTGCGCTAGGTGTAACAATGTACTTGCCTGAACAAGACCGTGTTAGTCATTCAAAAGAGCTTTTAGAATCAATGATTTCTAGCCTTTACGGTGGTCGAATTGCTGAAGCGCTTATTTATGGTGCTGATAAAGTAACAACAGGTGCGAGTAATGATATTGAACGAGCTACAGATATTGCTCGTAAAATGGTTACACACTGGGGTTTAAGTGAAAAGCTAGGTCCGTTACTTTATGCTGAAGATCAAAATGAAATGTATATGGGTGGCGGCGGCAGTCGTGCATCTAGCATGTCAGACGACACAGCAAAGATAATTGATGCAGAGGTTCGATTACTTTCAGATCGTAACTATCAACGAGCAGAAGAAATATTAAAAGAAAACATTGATATTCTTCACTCAATGAAAGATGCCCTGATGAAGTATGAAACTATTGATGCTAAGCAAATTGATGATTTAATGGCGCGCCAACCAGTGCGTGAACCGCGTGATGCACATGACCGCCATGAAGCAAAACCGGTAAAAGCTGAAGAATCTCAAGAGCCAGTTAGCGATGAAAGTCAAAAATCGGATGATTCATCGAAAAAAGATGAAACAAACCTTGATGATAAAGCTGAATAATCGTTAAAATAGCGAATGAAAGCCCCGTACTTCGGGGCTTTTTTGTATCAGTTATTTATACCAATTTTATTGATAGATGTTCATTCTAGCGAATTAAATAACTCACTAACTTCGCTGAGAAATTATTTATATAGAATAACTATATATCATAATTCCGCCTTGTAATTAAGCTATTTACTTATCGCTATAATAGATCATTAATTTAATTTTATTGGAAAAAGAATAAAGGTTGGCAATGACTAACATATTAAAGCTTCCCAGAGGACGTACGCTTAATATTGAAAAGCCCGTTATTATGGGAATATTAAATGTAACGCCGGATTCATTTTCTGATGGTGGGCAGTTTTTAGACCCAACAATAGCACTGAAACGTGCAATGCAGTTACTGGATGATGGTGCGAAAATTGTAGACATAGGCGGAGAATCTACCCGCCCCGGCGCGCCAGATGTGAGTTTGAAAGATGAACTTGCCCGCGTAATTCCCGCTATTAAAGCAATACGTGAGCACAGTGATTGCGTTATTTCAATTGATACCAGTAAAGCGCAAGTAATGGAACAAGCAATACTCGCAGGGGCTGATATAGTCAACGATGTAAGAGCTTTGCAAGAATTAGATGCGTTAGAAACGGTTGCGCACTATGAAGATGTAGCAATTTGTTTAATGCATATGCAAGGGCAACCTCGCAGTATGCAATGTGCACCTCATTATGATGATTTGTTTGCAGATATAAATATGTTTTTTAGTCAACGTATTAAAGCCTGTGAAACAGCCGGGATTAAGTTTGAACGACTTATCCTAGATCCCGGTTTTGGATTTGGAAAAACGCTTAACCATAACTATCAAATATTGGCTAAGTTTAATGATTTTAATAAATTGGGTTTGCCATTATTGGCTGGTTTATCTCGTAAATCGATGATAGGTAATTTATTAAATAGAGAAACAAGTGAGCGATTGGCAGGTAGCTTAGCAGGTGCGCTAATCGCGGCGCAAAATGGCGCAAAAATTATTCGCGTACATGACGTAAAAGAAACCGCAGACGTGCTTAGTGTATTACGAGCCTGCGAACAAGGAATACAATAATGAAAGAAAGAAAATATTTTGGCACTGATGGAGTGCGTGGATTAGTTGGTACAGCACCTATTAACCCAGAGTTTGCTATGAAATTAGGTTGGGCTGCAGGGCGTGTTTTATCTCTGGGTGGCACTAAAAAAGTAATTATTGGTAAAGATACACGTATCTCAGGTTATATGCTTGAAACAGCACTTGAAGCTGGGTTAATTGCCGCAGGTATTGACGTCGTGTTACTTGGCCCTATGCCAACGCCTGCTGTTGCCTATTTAGCGCAAACGTTTCGTGCGGAAGCGGGAATTGTAATTAGTGCATCACACAACCCTTATTACGATAATGGTATTAAGTTTTTTAACGGACAAGGCCTAAAGCTAGCTGATTCCGTAGAGCTTCAAATAGAAGCGATGCTTGATGAGCCAATGACTTGCGTTGCATCTGATAAATTAGGTAAAGCATCTCGTTTAGTCAGTGCAGATGGTCGTTACATAGAATTTTGTAAAAGTCAGTTTCCACAAGGTTTGTCATTAGAGGGTCTCAAAGTCGTCGTTGATTGTGCTAATGGTGCTACATATCATATTGCTCCTTCTGTTATGCGCGAACTTGGTGCTGAAGTAATTACCCATGCGTGTGAGCCAAATGGCGTAAACATAAATCATGAATGTGGTGCTACACACGTAGATACACTTAAACGTAAAGTACTTGAATTTAAAGCAGACGTAGGTATTGCTTATGATGGTGATGGTGATCGCGTTATGATGGTTGATCATAATGGCCGTGTATTTGATGGTGATGATCTAGTTTATATAATTGCGTGTCAAGCAGCCCAAGAAGATAACTTAGGTGGTGGCGTAGTTGGGACTGTTATGTCTAACATGGGTCTTGAAAATGCTTTAAAAGCCAAAGGAATTGAGTTCGCACGTAGTAAAGTAGGCGATCGCTACGTTATGGAATTACTGCAACAGAAGGGTTGGAAAATTGGTGGGGAAAGCTCGGGCCATGTTCTAAATCTAGATTTGATAAGTACCGGAGATGGTATTATTTCAAGCCTACAAGTATTGGCTGCAATGGTTGCACAAAACCGTACTCTACAAGACTTAGGTGCAGGCTTTACTAAATACCCAATGAAAATGATTAACGTACGTTATACACCGGGAACTGATCCAACGAGTACAACAGAGGTCCTTGCAGCTGTTGCCGAAGTAGAGAAAAGCTTAGGCGATAAAGGGCGCGTTTTACTTCGTAAATCAGGTACTGAGCCTGTTGTGCGTGTTATGGTTGAAGCAGAACAAGAAAAAATAGTACTCGATAGTGCGCAAAAAATTGCGACAGTTGTCGAATCTATGAGCAAATAAACTGATTGATAACAATAACCTCTTGTAACTTTGGGCGAGAAAAGTTAATATCTCGCCCGCTTTCTAATGTGGAGTGGAAAAATGGCAATACGCAAGCCAATGGTCGCAGGCAACTGGAAAATGAACGGTTCGTTAGAGCTAATTAAAGAAATGTCTGGTGCCATCAACAATGTTAAATCAAAAGAGATAGACATTGTCTTATTTCCCCCTTTCCCATTAGTATCATCAATGGTTTTAACCGGAGTCTGTACAGGAGCGCAAACTGTTTCTGAAAACGAACCAGGCGCCTTTACCGGTGAAGTTGATGCGAAACTTATTAAAGATTTAGGCGCGAAGTACGTGCTAGTAGGTCATTCAGAACGACGTAGTATTTATAATGAAAGTAATACTAAGGTCGCTGAAAAATTTGCTCGAGCTCAAAATGTTGGTCTCATTCCAATCTTATGTGTGGGTGAAAGTGAAACAGAGCAAGAAAATGGTAAAACTGAGCTTGTCGTTTCTACACAAATTGATGCAATAATTAATAAATTAGGTGTAGCGGCACTAAAAGATTCTGTGGTAGCATACGAACCCGTTTGGGCCATCGGCACAGGTAAAACTGCATCGCCAGAACAGGCACAAAACGTTCACAAATTTATCCGTGATAAAATTGCTTCATTAGATGGCAATTTAGCACAAGGGCTTACCATCTTATATGGTGGTAGCGTTAATGAAAAAAATAGCGAATTATTATTTGCACAAACAGATATAGACGGTGGCCTAATTGGTGGTGCTAGTCTAAAAGCAGATTCATTTATTGCAATTTGTAAAAGTGCAGAAGGAACCGTATAAGATGTACGAAATTTTATTAGTAGTTTATTTAGTTGTTGCCTTGGCATTAGTTGGTATGGTTTTAATCCAACAAGGTAAAGGCGCAGATATGGGCTCTTCATTTGGTGCCGGTGCATCTGCTACTGTTTTTGGATCGTCAGGTGCTGGTAATTTCATGACGAAAACAACGACAAGTTTGGCAACTGTATTTTTTGTTTTAAGCATTGTTTTAGGTAATCTTACTGCGGGTCAAATTAAAAAGACTGACGAATGGGAAAATCTAGAAGCAGCGCCTGCAGTTGAAACAGTGTCTCCTGTAGAAGAGGATGTTCCTGTAACATCTACGAAAGAGAAAAGCTCTGACGTACCAAATTAATTTAACTTAAATAAATGTTAGACGATTTATATTCCTCATTTAAATCATTAAGTTTAACACTTAAGCGAAAGCTTGAAATGCGGATGTGGTGGAATTGGTAGACACGCCACCTTGAGGGGGTGGTGCTTTAGGGCGTGGGGGTTCAAGTCCCCCCATCCGCACCAAATTTAATAAACCAGTAACAGCAATGTTACTGGTTTTTTTTTAATAAAAATAATTTCGATTGTTTTTTAAACTATTTAAGCTTGTTTTTACATTATTTCTTATTAATTCGCGAAAAATCACAAAAAAACTAGAAATATTACAAATATAGTTAACACTTATGGTTATTAAGCCGATAATAGTTATAGACAATAAAATAAGGTAATCAATATGGCCGCAGGCTTCTCTTTTCAAAATCTAAGCATAACTAAAAAAATACATGCAATAACATGTATTGCAGTTTTGGCTTTTTTAGCGATCGTTCTGATCAATTATTTTGCAATGAATGATAATAGGATATCACTTAATGAAATGGAGAGCTCTACATACAAGGTTGTTAAGCTTACTTCAGAAAATGTTAGTACTTTAGAAAAGTTAGATGAGCTTTATACTCAAGCTGTCACATTCGGTGAGCAAGACCTTGTTGTTAAAGCAAGTGACACTTATAAATTATTAGAAACGAATATTAATTTAATTGAACAGATAAATGAATCCTATATAAACAGTGAGACAAAAAAGCAGTTAGCTAATTATGAAGAGATTTCTTCGATTATTGCCAATGGGATGGTTAGTGGCACTGCTGATTTTAGTAAAATTCAACAGCAAGCTCAGTTAAAAACATCTCTTTATAACGAGGTCTTAAGTAATTTTAAAAGTGCGCAACAAAAAGCAGACAATCGTTTTTTTGAACTTGTTACTAGTACCAAAGATCGTTCTGACTATGCATTAACTTTAATGCTAGTCGTATCCGTCGTATCGTTAATATTACTATTATTTATGGCCGTCTGGATTGCCAGAGGAATTGGCTCGTCAGCTAGTGATGCTGCAAATAACTTAAGCTTATTAGCAAGCGGTAAAGGCTCTCTTAGTACACAATTAAAAGTAAGCTCTGAAGATGAAATAGGGCAAGTATCAATTAACTTTAATGCGTTTATTACTCTGCTTAGAGAAACTGTACTTGAGGTTATTGCCGTGTGCGAACCTTTGATGGAAAATTCTACGCGACTTGTTCAGGGGATGGAGCAAGCTGAGCGTGCCACAACGAAACAAACTACCGATGCTGAAATTGTTAAGCAATCAATGGAAGAAATGAAGCAAAGCGTTGGTGATATCTCTCAATCAGCCGCTAGTGCTTCCCATGCAGCTGAAACAGCAGAAAAAGAGGTCGAACAAAGCAGAACTCAAGTACAGATGTCAGTAACTGCATCTCGCACGCTTAGTAATGAAATAAACCAAGCTGCTACTACAATAAATAAACTGGCGGATGATACAAAAAATGTATCACAAATATTGAATGTAATTACTTCTATTGCAGATCAAACTAATTTACTTGCACTTAACGCCGCCATTGAGGCAGCTCGTGCTGGTGAGCATGGCCGTGGTTTTGCTGTTGTAGCTGATGAAGTTCGAGAATTAGCATCTCGTACAGCACATTCGACCAATGAAATACGCGAGTTATTAGGTGCATTAACAACGGCTGCTAATGAATCTGTGACAGCGATGACTTCGGCAAGAGACATGGCTACTGATAATGCGACCGCAGCAGAAAAAACAGGGATTTCTATTGAAAAAATTGCAGAGCAAATGCTCGAAATAAATGGAATGAACTCTCAAATAGCTGCTGCTACGGAAGAACAAACCTCTGTAGCTGCAATGGTAGTAGAAAACGTATCGAATATGCACGTATCGTTTGAGGATACCATGGACTCATTATTGGCAGCACGTGATGTTGCTAAAAACCTTCATTACCTATCAGATAACTTATTAGATGCAACAGCTAAATTTAGAATAGAGTAGTAATACTTTTAAGTAACTATATTTATTAAAACTAAAAAAACCACAATTAAAAATAATTGTGGTTTTTTTATTCATCAGTAAATTAAAATTTACCAACTACCTTTACGCTATCATTGACCTTTGCACTATCAACATAACCTATTGCGTCGTTGTTTGCTGCAACAAAGTCGAGTACTGCTTGATCATTATCTAGCTTTTCAGGAGGGGTTCCTTTACCTGTAAATACCAGCTTTGACCAATAGGCATTGAGCTGACTACTCGATTTACCAACAACCTTATCATTAAACTCATCGGCAACACTATTGCCATTTTGGTTTACTGGATTCACTTTCGCACCATTATCAAATGATTTACTTTTACCTAAATAAATCTTTTTGATTGTATCTGCATCAAGGTTACTAGTATTACTCGCATTTACGATAACAGCTACCTCAGCAGAGGCGCTGATTGAGCATAATGTTAGTGCACTGGCTAAAATTAACTTCTTCATGGTTTGCTCCAATTAAAATACTAGGTCTATGCCTACAGCAATAACATCAGTTTCTGTATCTGTTATGTCATCTTCAAATCGACTAAAATCTATTTTAAATGCAGCAGAAGGGTGGAAGTCGTATCGAGCACCAATAGTGTAAACATTACTTTGTGCACGAACACCTTCTAAAGCGCCATTCACTGCGGCATTAAGACTTGGAATCGCTTGAATTTTATCAAAACGAGAAGAATCATGTTTATCGTCATTGTCTTCATAGGTGAAATGAATAATAACGTCATCTAATCTGTAACCTACTGATGCATAATATTGAGATTGCTCAGCTAAAATACTGTTCTCAACTTCAAGCTGTGTGTATTCTGCATCAAACAAAATGTCGTTGTAGTCAATTGAAAAACCTAAACCAATGAATGTGCTATTATCTTCATCAATAGCTATATCATCCGCTAGGCTAGTCAAATTACTTGCTCTAAGTATATCTTCCAGGCCGTTCAATGCTGCGCCTGTTGAGTCATTTGAATCAAGCTCAAAAGAGGTTTCAGCAACTAAGTAAGCTGCACGAAGGCTTAACCAATCGCGTGACATTGTCCAGTTTATACCTGCAAAATTGTTTAACTCGGCTTTATCGTTAGCACTTACAGCATCAATTTCACCATCAAAACCACCGTAAATAACCTGTAGGGTTGAATCCCAATCACCTAATTGAGTGTTGTGTAGTAGACTTAAGCCTTCATAAGTTGAAAATGGAATATTGTAAACAGATTGTGGAGGCCTAACCCATCTATAGGCATAGCCTACATCAATAAAGTCAGAATAACGGTAAAAAGGAACTCGCATTTTACCTGCGCTTAACTGCAACTCATCTGAAAACTCATAAGTAACATATGCCCACTCAAACTCCGCGTCGAAATCATTATCACCACGGGCTACAATTTGAGCTGTTGCGCTTAACTTATCTTGCAAATCCGCAGATAACTGCAGCGCAAATACACTTTCGTTTTTAAACGAAATGTTGTCGTCATACCCATATAATGTGCTATCACTATCTAGGCTTTTCCCGCCAACAATTGATGCAAATCCATTTATTCGTACTTCAGCACTTGTATAACTTGATACTAAAGCTGCACATACCGCTACTGCTACAGATAGCTTTTTCATATGTATTTCCTGTTTAATTTAAATGTTGATTTCATTTTCATTATAGGTACTTATTTAAAATATATCTAATAAATAGAGACGTTTATATTATTATATAAAATATAAGCGCTTCTTTTTAAAGGTGATAATAATAATTATACGAATTGTTGTTATTTGTTATATTAATAATGTGACTCCCGACACAGGATAAGTATTGACGATTAATATTGTTGGGATTATTGAGGTTTTAATTAGTTGAAAATGGAAGGTCATTCAATGACAAAAAAAATTGTAACTTAGCAGGCTAAGTTACAATTTTTGTATTTTTTGTTAATTCATATTTTAAATATGTGTATTGCTAACGCTGTTTTATATCGGATAAGCACTTAACAATAAGGTTAGTCTCAAAACTTTCCAACGACCTTGACTTTATCATTTACTTTCCCACTTTCGACATAACCTATAGCATCACCATTTGCTGCTACAAAATCTAGCACTGCTTGGTCGTTATCTAATTTTACAGGGGGAGTTCCTTTGCCTGTAAATATAAGTTTCGACCAGTATGCATTAAGTTGGTTACTCGATTTTCCAACAACTTTATCATTAAATTCGTCGGCTATTGCATTGTCATTTTGATTTACAGGATTGACCTTTGTTCCATTGTCAAATGACTTACTTTTTCCTAAGTAGATCTTTTTGATTGTGTCCGCATCAATATTACTTGCGTTGCTCGGATTAATAATAACGGCTACTTCTGCAAAGGTGCTGATTGAGCACAATGAAAATACGCCAGCTAAAATAATTTTTTTCATCATTTGCTCCAATTAAAATACTAAATCAACGCCGACAGCAACAACATCAGTTTCAGTGTCTGTTATGTTATTTTCATATCGGCTGAAGTCAATTTTAAAGGCTGCTGAAGGATGAAAATCATAACGAACACCTATTGTATAGACATTATCTTGGGCATTGAATGCATCAAAAGAGCCATTAATTGCAGCGTTTAGTGCAGGGATCTCTGGTATTTGATCATAGCTTGATGAGTCATTAGCATCATCATTATCTTCATAAGTAAAATGAACAATTATTTCATCCATTCGATAACCGATAGATGCATAGTATTGTGTTTCTTCTGGTAGTAGGCTGTCACCTGGGTTTAACTTAGTGTATTCAGCATCAAAAAGCACATCATTATAATCTATAGAAAAGCCTAAAGCGTAAAACCGTGCATCTTCTTCATCTATATCTAAACTTTTTGCTTGCTCGACAAGACCATTTTCGTTCAATGTCGCTAATAAGCCATATAGTGAGCTATCGGTTGATAGCTCTGTAGATGACTCTGCCTGTAAATATGCTACTCGCGCACTAAACCAGTCTCGTGTTACAGACCAGTTAATACCAGTAAAATCATTTAATATAGTTTTAGAAGCAGAGCCGTTGAGGTTTCCATCATACGATCCATAAATAAGTTGTAATGAAGAGTCCCAATCACCCATTTGAGTATCATATAGCAAGCTTAATCCTTCATATGTTGAAAAAGCAATGCTATATACTGATTGTGGGGGACGTACCCATCTATATGCATAGCCTACATCTAAAAAATCAGAGTACTTATAAAATGGAGCTCGCATTTTACCTGCGCTTATTTGTATTTCATCGTTTAATTGATATGTTAAATAAGCCCATTCAAAATCGGCATCAAAATCATTGTCACCACGAGCAACAATCTGTGCAGTGGCTGTTAATTTCTCTTGTAAATCCGCTGATAATTGTAATGCAAAAACACTTTCATTTTTAAATGATATGTCGTCGTCATAACCATAAATAGTTTGCTCACTATCTAGACTTTTTCCGCCTATAATTGATGCAAAGCCATTAATTCTTACTTCGGCATTTACATAGTTTGTTGCAATCGCGCAACAAACCGCTACTGCTACTGATAGCTTATTCATGTATGTTTCCTACTTGTTGTTTAAATGTTAATTCACTTTAATTGTAGTAGCATAAAAACAATTTATCTAATTAACAGAATGATTTTGTTGTTTAACTTTATCATTTTACGAGATTAAGTCAGAAGGCTATAAATGTATAATGAAATTCTTTGATAAGTTTTATGTAGATAAACCCGAGCTGTGGTTGCGTTAATTAATTTGAGAACTGGATAATAAATCTATCTCGAATAGTTATTTTCAGCGCTAACTACGTTGAATTTACTTGCAGTAGGCAAGCTATTGACGCGTAAATTCGCCTTGTTTTTATTGAGAATATCGGGCTAAACAAAATAAATTTAAATATCACCATGATTCACTATATTAGTAAATCTCTTAACCAGAGTTCAGGTTAAGTAACAACATAAGTCGCTTTTATAGATGTTTTATGAAAAATTTATACATTTCTTTACAATTCTGCCATATAATACCCCTCCAGAGGAAAGATGCTATTTAGCGTCTTT
Source organism: Pseudoalteromonas sp. S3431 (assembly GCF_000690035.1). Classification (NCBI taxonomy): domain Bacteria; kingdom Pseudomonadati; phylum Pseudomonadota; class Gammaproteobacteria; order Alteromonadales; family Pseudoalteromonadaceae; genus Pseudoalteromonas; species Pseudoalteromonas sp. S3431. Next base: position 2,390 of record NZ_JJNY01000055.1, on the reverse strand, counting down.
TTTTATGCCTGAAATTTATATTATCAAAATATAAACGCATAACTAATCATACGGTATCCTTTGGAGAATATTTTGAAACTACGCAACCTCTCACAGCTAAGCATAGCAATTCTTGCTGCACTGACGACCTCAATACATGCTGAAGAAGCTAAAACAACAGCAAAACAAGATGCATTTGAAAAAATCGAAGTAACAGCGCGTAAACGTACAGAGAGTCTGTTCGAATCTCCAACCGCTATCACATCAATTGGTGCCAACTTAATTGATAAAGCCAATATGAGTAACCTTGAAGATATTGGAAAATATGTACCAAACCTTAATATTACTCGCTATGGCGTAGGTAATGCGGCTCATGCTTCAGTGTTTATTCGTGGCATTGGTTTGCAAGATCACATTATTACTACTGATCCTGGAGTCGGTGTTTATCTTGATGGTGTTTATTTAGGCCGTCAAATGGGCTCTAACTTATCATTACCAAATGTTGAGCGTGTTGAGGTACTTCGTGGTCCACAAGGTACTTTATATGGCCGTAATACATTAGGTGGTGCAGTAAATGTAATTACAAAACAACCCGGTGATGAAGGTATTATTACAACGACAGCAAAAGTTGGTAGCCGTGGGCGAATTGCTGGTGATGTGTATTTTAATAACGCGCTTTCTGATGATGTGAGTATGTCTGCCAGTGCATCGTACAAAACACGTGATGGTGTGGGCGAAGCTGTTAACTTAACGAATCCAGAAAAAGAAATAGGCGAAGAAGAAGAGTTTAGCGGTCGTATTGCACTTAAGTGGCAAGCTAATTCAGATTTAGCATTTACTTTTTCTTTAGATGGTGTTGATAATGAATCTGGCCAGTCGCCTTATACAATTGAGTTGACAGAACCCCTCGATCCAAATGATGTTTTTAATGGTGATTTCCCATTATTAACTCAAGATTTAATTCCATCAGACCCTGATGATCTAGGCACAACGGTTGCTGGTATTGAATCTACGTCTTACTCAGGTTGGGGTACATCGTTTACCGCTGATTGGGCAATTAACGATACTTATACTGCTAAATTCATTTCAAGCTACCGTACATCTGAGTATGAAGGTGGCCTAGATGATGATGCATCACCTTTAAACTTATCTGAATTCCCTGAAGAGGGCGGTGCAGATCAGTACTCTTTTGAAGTTCAGCTAAACGCCACATTCGATAATATGGACTTTGTATCGGGTCTTTACTTTTTTAATGAAGATGGCTTTACACGTTCAGGTCCGTTTGTTTTTAGCCCATTTAATACACCTAATGGTTTATTAAATGATGGTGTAACGGAATCGTTTGGTGGTTACGGCGACTTTGAAATTAACCAAGAAACTAACTCATATGCCGCGTACATCAATGCCAGCTACGATTTAACTGACGATTTAACGCTTGGTGGTGGTCTTCGCTATTCACAAGATGAAAAAGATGCAAATGCTATATTCCCATCATTCCCAACTCGTAAATATGTCAGTGCAGATTTTGATGCAGTTACGTGGGATATAAATGCTTCTTATCAGCTTAGCAATAATATGAATGTCTATGGGCAAGTTCAAAAAGGCTATCAAACAGGTGGTTTCCCACCGCGCCCATTTGGCGGGCCAGACCAGTTTGTATCGTTTGATGAAACAAAAGCGATTAACTACGAAATAGGCTTAAAGGGTCAAGTACACGAAAATGTGTCTATGATGCTTGCGGTATTTGTGACTGATTACACCGATTTAGCATTACCGTTCTCTGACCCTACTTCAGGTGGTGGGTTTGTGACTATTGTCGAAAATGCTGGTCAATCTAAAGCGCAAGGTATTGAGCTTGAAACAACAGTGGCTATTACTGATGATTTTACAATTAGAAGTGCGGTAGGCTACTTAGACTCTGAAATTACCGAAGTATCAGAAGGGGTTCAAGGTATTGGTAAAGGTGATTCACCAGCACTGACACCTCGCTGGACTGTAATGATTGCACCATCTTACTTTATGGATTTAAGTAATGGCGGAACGTTAGCACTTAATGCTAATTATTCATTTAGAAGTGATATGCAAGGTCAATCTGTTTTTAACAAAAGTGAAACGATTGATTCTCGAGAATTGGTTGGCTTTAATGTTTCGTACACGAATCCATATGGCGATATGGAAGTAACGTTATACGGCGAGAATGTTCTAAATGAAGTTTATGATGTAGGTCGCTTACAACAATCAGGTTTTGTTGGTGTAATGCGCAGTAATGACCGCAGCGAGTTTGGTTTGAAATTCAAAAAAGATTTTGAGCTATAATTAGTCAGTATTAACAAATATTGAAAACAAAAAAGGAAAGCCGAGGCTTTCCTTTTTTATTATTGAAGGTAAAATGTACTAGCTCAGACTTGATC
>NZ_JJNY01000054.1:0-9224 GCF_000690035.1 Pseudoalteromonas sp. S3431 | reverse complement strand
GCGATTAAATCGCCCCTAGATAGAACAAATTTAATCCTGAAAGGTCAACAGACCCTATTTTTTTGCTAAGATTAAAGGCCGCTAAATAGCGGCCTTTTTTGTTTTAAAACGGAAGTACCGAGCTATGCATTGTCCATTTTGTACCGCAAAAGATACTAAAGTTATTGACTCACGCCTTGTTGGTGGAGGCCATCAAGTTCGCAGGCGCCGTGAGTGCAACGACTGCCATGAGCGCTTTACTACATTTGAAGGCGCTGAACTGGTTATGCCTCGTGTTATTAAACAAGACGGCAGCCGCGAACCATTTAACGAAGATAAATTATTAAATGGCTTAAATCGCGCACTCGAAAAACGCCCAGTGAGCACAGAGCAAGTAGACGAAGTAGTGAATATAATAAAATCGCAGTTGCGTGCTACAGGTGAGCGAGAAATTTCAAGCCATTTGGTTGGTGAATGCATTATGGAAGCCCTCAAAAAGCTCGATAAAGTAGCGTATGTAAGATTTGCCTCTGTTTATCGCTCGTTTGAAGATATACGCGAATTTGGCGAAGAAATTGCCCGCTTAGGGGAGTAATAAATGCAAAGCCAAATTACTTTTACTGAACATGATGAAATGTATATGGCACGCGCCATAGAGCTTGCCAAAAAAGGTCGGTTTACTACCACACCTAACCCTAATGTTGGCTGTGTTTTAGTTAAAAATAATCAAATAATTGGTGAGGGGTTCCATCAATTAGCTGGTCAAGGTCATGCAGAAGTAAATGCACTGGCTGTCGCTGGAAAAAATGCACAAGGTGCAACGGCTTATGTAACGCTTGAACCGTGTAGTCATTATGGCCGTACGCCACCGTGCGCCGAAGGCTTAAAAGCTGCCGGTGTGGTAAAAGTAATTGCTGCTATGGTTGATACAAATCCACAAGTTGCTGGCAAAGGCCTTAAAATACTGAGCGACGCGGGTATTGACGTTGCTTACGGGTTACTCGAATCACAAGCTCGCGCACTTAACGTTGGCTTTTTTAAGCGTATGGAGCAAGGCTTACCTTATGTGATTTGCAAAATGGCAGCGAGTATTGATGGTAAAACAGCGCTTAAAAATGGGCAAAGTAAATGGATCACAAGTCCTGCTGCTCGACAAGACGTACAATTATACCGAGCGAAAAGCTGCGCTATTTTAACCGGTGCCGATACAGTGTTAGTCGATGATGCTAAACTTAATGTGCGACTAAGTGAGCTGCCTTGCACACTGCCTACTGATTTGCCGCTTCGCCAGCCCGTGCGTGTTATAATTGACTCTCAAAACCGTTTAACACCTGACCTTGCTTTATTTGAAATCCAAAGTGATGTAATAATATTTACGACTAAGGTTGATAAATCATTGCAATGGCCGCATTTTGTAAAGCATATTGAAGTCAGTGAAAGTAACGGTAAAGTTGATTTACAAGCCGTTTTAGAAAAACTTGGGCAACTGCAGTTTAATAATGTTTGGCTTGAAGCTGGCGCAACACTTGCTGGTAAAATGACAGAGCTTAATTTAGTTGACGAGTTTGTTTTTTATTTAGCGCCTAAACTAATGGGCCATGATGCAAAAAGTTTAGTTAATTTTCCTGAATTGACGAGTATGCAAAACACCGTTGATTTAACATTTAATGAATGTGCGCGCATTGGTGACGATTTACGTATCACCGCGTCAAAACTCATTAAAATCACTTAATAAAAAGAGTAGTGCTATGTTTACTGGGATAATAGAAGCCACAGGCAAAATTGCTTTATTACAAAAAAAACAAGGCGACTTAGCCATTCGTATCCAAAGTGCTGATCTTGATATGACAGACGTAAAGTTAGGTGACAGCATTGCAACTAATGGTGTTTGCTTAACTGTAGTTGATAAACATATTGATGGTTTTAGTGCGGATTTATCTAATGAGACGATTAGTTTGACCGGTTTTGCTCACTATGCTTTAGGACAAACGGTGAATCTTGAAAAAGCCATGCAACCTGTTTCTCGTTTAGGCGGTCATTTAGTGTCTGGCCATGTTGATGGTATCGCAACAATTACAAGTATTACAGCAAACGCCAGAGCAACAGAATATTGGCTTACAACAGACGAAAATTTAATGAAATACATTCCGTACAAAGGTTCGGTATGTATTGATGGTATAAGCCTGACAGTAAACGCTGTAGAGGGCAATAAATTCAAATTAACAATTGTCCCACACACGAGTGAGCAAACCACAATTGCTCATTTTAAAGTAGGTACCCAAGTTAATTTAGAAGTCGATCAAATTGCACGTTATTTAGAGCGCCTTATAAAGGGTGCAGAGCAACCAACGGGCTCTGATATTTCTATGAGCTTACTCGCTAAAGCGGGTTTTATTAAATAACGAAACTGACAACTTACACGAGCAAATTTATGAATTTACACAGTGCGCAAGAAATCATCGACGATATTAAAGCCGGTAAAATGGTTATTTTAATGGATGATGAAGATAGAGAAAATGAAGGCGATTTAATAATAGCTGCTGAGCATATTAGCGCAGAAGCGATTAATTTCATGGCTACCCATGGCCGTGGTTTAATTTGTTTAACCATGACGCAAGAGCGTTGCGAGCAACTTGATTTACCGTTGATGGTTAAAAACAATGGTGCAGCATTTTCGACTAACTTTACAATGTCGATAGAAGCATCAAAAGGTGTTACAACCGGTATTTCAGCAGCAGATAGAGCGCGCACAGTGCAAGCGGCTATAGCTAAAGGTGCAATACCAAGTGATATTGTGCAGCCGGGGCATATTTTTCCTATTATGGCACAACCTGGTGGCGTATTAACTCGCGCAGGACACACCGAAGCTGGCTGTGATTTAGCGCGTTTGGCTGGGCTTGAAGCATCATCTGTTATTGTTGAAATACTTAATGCTGATGGCACCATGGCGCGTCGCCCTGATTTAGAAGTCTTTGCGAAAGAGCACGATATTAAAATTGGCACCATTGCTGATTTAATCGAATACCGCAACTTAAACGAAACAACAATTGAGCAAGTAGCAAAATGTAAGTTACCAACAGAGCATGGTGAGTTTGATTTGGTGACTTACAAAGACACAATTGACGGCCAATTACACTACGTATTGCTTAAAGGCGATATAAAAGAGCAAGAACCGACAAATGTACGTGTACATTTGCAAAGTACCTTTAACGATATCCTACTTTCGGACAGAAGTGCTGAGCGTAGTTGGGGCCTTTCTGAAGCAATGGCTTATATCGCTAAAAATGAAGGTGCTTTAGTTATTTTAGGTAAGCAAGAAAGCACTGAAGAATTAGAAGCAACTGTGAAAGCATTTGCAGCAGCTGATGCTGGCGAAAGCGTTACGCCACGTAAATTCAAAGGTACATCTCGTACTGTTGGCGTAGGCTCGCAAATACTTGCCGATCTTGGAATTAAACAAATGCGATTAATGAGTCGCCCTAAAAAGTACCATGCACTTTCGGGCTTTCATTTAGAAGTTGTTGATTACATTGAGCCACAATAAGCATCACGCTTAAACTAGGCTATTATTTTATTTTTATGGTATGATGCGCAGCAATTTTTGCGCAATCGCAACCGCTTGAACTTATTTTTAGGGTTATCAAATGAAAATTATTGAAGGTAATAAGTACGCTCCAGGCAAAAAGTTTGCCATTGTCATTTCTCGTTTTAATGACTTTATTGGTAGCAGCCTCCTTGCAGGTGCTGTTGATGAGCTAAAACGCACTGGTGGCGTATCTGATGACGACATTACCGTTATTTATGTACCAGGCGCGGTAGAATTACCTTTAGCGGCTAAACGCGTTGCAGCAAAAAAAGAGTATGATGCAATCATCGCATTAGGCGTAGTGATCAGAGGTGGTACACCACACTTTGACCTAGTTGCTGGCGAATCAAACAAAGGTCTTGCGCAAGTATCACTTGAGTATGATATCCCGGTTGCATTTGGCGTATTAACCACAGAAAGCATTGAACAAGCAATTGAGCGTGCTGGCACCAAAATGGGCAATAAAGGCGGCGAAGCTGCTTTAGGCGCGCTTGAAATGGTTAATGTGTTAGATAAAATTTAAGTTTAAGGAATTTTTGTGAAACCAGCAGCAAGACGTAAAGCACGTATCTTAGCACTCCAAGCCGTTTATTCTTGGCAAATAAGTGGCAATTTAATTGCCGATATCGAACAACAAATGTTGATCGAAACAGACGTTACTAAAATTGATGTTGAATACTTTAAAGATTTAGCGACGGGTGTTGCTGTAAATTATAAGCAACTAGACGAAGCTGTATCACCACATTTAACACGTCCGTTTAATGACTTAGATATGGTTGAGCGTGCAATTTTACGTTTAAGCAGCTATGAGCTTAAGTTCCGTGAAGACGTACCTTATAAAGTTGCTATTAACGAAGGTATTGAGCTTGCCAAAATTTTTGGCGCTGAAGATAGCCATAAATTTGTAAACGGTGTACTTGATAAAGCTGTTAAGCATTTACGCAAGTAATAACAATTCACTCTGAATTTTAAATTTCAGATTGATTGGTTAAACAACCGTTAAAAGGAGAGCCGGCATAGGTCGGCTTTTTTGTGTATGAAGGAATTTGAATTAATTAATCGCTACTTTAAAGGTCGCGGTATCACTCGTCGTGATGTAAACCTAGGAATAGGGGATGATTGCGCATTGGTCTCTGTTCCACAAAATTGCCAACTTGCCGTTACAACAGACACTCTTGTTGCTGGCGTGCACTTTTTTGATGATATTTCCCCTCGTGCATTAGGTCATAGAGCACTCGCTGTGAATTTAAGTGATTTAGCTGCGATGGGCGCTGAACCAACATGGGTTTCGGTTGCACTCACATTGCCAAGTATAGATCCGCAGTGGATTGAAGAATTTACTGAAGGCATGCATGAAATTGCAGAATACTTTAATGTACAAATTATTGGTGGCGATACGACTCAAGGGCCATTAACTATTACTATTTGTGCAAAAGGAACGGTACCTGAGGGGAAAGCTCTGCGCAGAAGTGGTGCTAAAGTGGGGGATTGGATTTATGTTACAGGTCCTTTAGGGGATGCAGGTTTAGCTATTGAATCGCGCAAGCAAGGTTTTAAAATAGAGCCTGAACATTTAAAATATGTTAATAAACGTTTCGATTATCCAACACCTCGCGTAGCAGCTGGCCAAGTTTTACGCGGACTTGCATCATCGGCTATTGATGTATCTGACGGTCTTATTGCTGATTTAGGCCATATTCTAGATATGTCGCAAGTAAGTGCTGTTATTAATGTTGAAAGTATTCCTACATCAGATGCGATGAAATCGAGCCTTGATTTTGATCAGCAATTACCGTTTATTCTTAGCTACGGCGATGACTACGAATTGTTATTTACTGTTCCTGATAGTAATAAAGGGATGTTGGATTTAAAACTACGTCAATATGGTGTAGATGCCGTATGTATAGGACAAGTTAAAAGTGGTGATGGCCAAATTGAGCTTTTATACAATGGTGAAGAGTTTAATTTTGAGCAGCATGGCTTTGAGCATTTTGCAAAGGAGCAGGTTTGAATAATAACCGCAAGTTTAATTTAAAGCGTCCGCACCAATTTTTTGGTTTAGGGTTTGGCACAGGCCTTGCGCCTAAAGCGCCTGGTACATTTGGTACTTTTGCTGCACTGCCATTTATTTTTATGACAATGTACTATCCATTATGGTTACAAATTGTGTTTGCTGTAGTGATCAGTATATTTGGTATATGGGCATGTGGTAAAACGGCTGATGATTTAGGCGTGCATGACCATCCTGCAATTGTATGGGATGAAGTAGCTGGCTATTACATTACCATGATTGGCGCAGCGCTTAGCTGGCAGAGTTTATTAGTTGGCTTTTTGTTATTTCGCTTTTTTGATATAGCAAAACCAGGCCCAATACGTATGCTAGATAAACGAGTACATGGCGGTTTAGGTATTATGGCTGATGATATATTGGCTGGTATTTTTTCGCTTATTTGTTTGCAAGCGTTAATAAAAGTGGGTTTACTACCCTTTTAATTTTTATATTTGAATTGTTTAACTAGGTGGCAGCAATATGATGCGATTTTTACTGGTTTGTGTACTGATGTTGTGCGCGACGCCAAGCTGGGCCTCAATTACTGATTATGTCGTTAAGCAATGGAATATAAAAGACGGTTTGCCGTCACAATCACTCAAAAGTGTAGTGCAAGATCAGCAAGGTTATATGTGGCTGGGTACTCAGTTTGGGTTAAGCCGTTTTGATGGAACAACATTTACTAACTATAGTACCCAAAATAGTTATTTTTTACCAAGTAATGGTATTAATAAACTTTTAATCGATTCGAACGGGTTATTGTGGATAGGTACTAAAAGCGGATTAGTTGTAATTAACCCGGCAACATTTGCAGCACAAGAATTTAATATTAAAGGCCCTGTAAGGGATATTTTAGAAGATTCTAAAGGCAGTATCTGGATTGCAGCAAATGGTTTGTATTATGTTGATAGAGGGCAAGTTGACTTGCAAACTCACGCTAGCGGTCAACTACCTATTGTCAATGCGACAGTAATCACCCAAATTGTCGGCTCAGTTAGTCAAATGGCACTTTCTCCGGAAGGTATTTGGCTGGTTAATGACCGTCATTTGTTACGCCTTACTAAAAACGCCTCCGATTTTTCTAAATTACGTTTAGAGCTCACTGCAAAAATATCGCTACCAGAGCGTTTAGCGCAAACTATTGTGCATGATTTATCATTTTTGAACGGCAATTTATACTTGGCTTCAGAACTAGGTGCATATTTTCTAGATTTAGATGATGAACTAAGGCCATTTCCTTTACCCAATGCTAATAATTCAGCTGTTTATAAGTTTATGAGTGATACCAATGGTGGATTATGGGTTTCGACTTACGGGCGTTTATTATTTAGAGATAAGTCAGGCGAATGGCAATGGGTTGAGCCAAGCCAGCTAGATCAAAGTATTTGGTTTGCAGATATTTTTCGTGATGATAAAAATAATGTATGGCTAGCAAGCTTTAGTGAAGGCTTATGGCTTGCGCATGAAGGGCGGGTTGAACGACATTCAGCTGTATCTGAGATGACTGAGGCCGTTATGGCAATAAGCCAAGCACCTGATGGTAAATTATGGGTCGCTAACAAAAGTGGTATTGGTTACTTTGATTTAAGTAAAAGCTTTATAAATCTGATCCCTAGTAGTAAATACAGTCGATCGTCAGTCCATGACTTACAGTTTGATGGTGAGCGACTCTATATAGCCACAGGAAGAGGTTTATTTGTTTATGAGAATAATACACTTTATACCGTTCCAGGGCGTGCGCTACGTGATAACCCTGTATTTGCTATAAGCCGTTCAAGCAAAGGTGGTTTTTGGATTGGCACTGGACGGGGGTTATATCGTCTTGGTTATGCGGGGCTAACGCCGTTTGCGTATAATGCATTTTTAGGTAGTAAGTTTATTACTTACGTATTGGATAAAACTAATTTTGGAGTGATAGGTACAAGTAAAGGCGCCTATTACTTTACCGAGCGTGGCATTGAAAAAATTGGTGATCAAACATCTTTAGAAAGTGCTTATGTAACAAGTGTACTGCATATTGATGGTGTAGGTATTTTAATTGGTTCTCTTAACGACGGGCTTTTTTATAGAAGTACCCAAGGGCAATGGCGTCAACTTGATGCGGCTAATGGTCTACCATATGGATCAATTTTTAGCCTCGAATACGATGAAAAGCTAAAACATGTTTGGGTTAGCACCATGAAAGGCGTTTATAGGATGCCTGTAGATCAATTCAAAGCAGATATTAAAAGCTTAAAAGTAGAGGAAGTTATTTCTTCATTTGATCGTCAACTCGATGGTAAAGCTAATCAGTGTTGTAGTGGGTTAGGCCATGACGCAGTTGCTAATATTGGCAGTTCAATTTGGTATCCTAGTTTGCAAGGGATTGTAGAGATCCCTAAAAACGTAGAGCTATTTGGCGTGTTGTCATTGAAGCCAAAAGTAGAAACAATTACCACACCATTGCGTAATTTAACAACTGCAGCCTTAGGTCAAAAACCATCATTAGAAACTGATGAGCGAGATATAACGCTTACCTACACGGCTATAGATTATTATGCACCAAACAGCATTGAATTTAGGTATAAGCTAAGTGGCTTAGATAGCGATTGGCGTTATGCAAATACACGTAGAGAAGCTATTTATACTAACTTACCGGCAGGGTCGTTTTTATTTCAGCTTGAAGCAAAGCGACAAGGTGAAGATTGGAGTAAAGCACAAGAAGCTGAATACGGCTTTATTGTGCCAGAGCGCTTTGATGAAACTATTTATTTTAGATTGTTGATCACCAGTGGCTTCATTTTGTTTTTTTACTTGGTTTTTTGGGTATTTAGAGCACAAGAGCGCAGAAAGCAAGAAGCACTCGAGGGATTGATCACCGAACGTACATTAGAGTTACGTCAAGCTAATGATAAGCTTAATCAAGTGAATTCACAGCTCAAGCTAGTAAGTCATTCAGACGAGCTTACGGGGCTTCGTAGTCGTCGATTTTTGTTCGATCAATTGCCTAAAGATATCGAACACTTTCAACGTAATTCTCAATCGCTGCAAGCTCAGGGTAAGTCACTTGTTTTACTAATAATCAACTTTGATAACTTTAGTCGAATTAACGATGCATATGGCCCAATAGCGGGTGATAGCTGTTTGCAGCAAATGGCAGCATTACTTAACTCTCGCACACAAGGATCCGACTACGTAGCGCGTTGGAGTGGCGATGAATTTTTACTCCTACTGCGTGATTTTAAATGTAATAAAATAGATAGCTATGCTTCGGAGCTGTGCCAAGCTGTTGCAGAGTATTCATTCCAGCTTCCGAATGGAAAAAGTACTAATATTATGGCGTCAATTGGTTGGTCTTTCTACCCGTTACCACTTTTAGGTGGGCAAGTAATCAGTTGGGAGACATCTATTAACTTAGCTGATATTGCACTGCACCAAGTTAAAAAGCGTGGTGGCGATGGTGTTGCAAACATTACATTTGATGATCAGCTTGATGCATTTGAGTTTGAGCAAAACTCTAACGTTGACCAACAATTAGGTATTTTACAAAGTAATGGCCTAGCTGATATTAAAGTGTGGATGCGCTGATCAGCTGATGGGTAATATTTGACATTAAAAAAGGAGCCTAGG
>NZ_JJNY01000053.1:0-106569 GCF_000690035.1 Pseudoalteromonas sp. S3431 | reverse complement strand
ATTTATGCAGGTTGGTATAAAGGCTACGATAGTGAAAAACTGAGAGCGTTCGTTTGTAATAACAGCGCTACACCTTTTATTCCACGTAAGTGTAACAGCTTGGTTGGTAATGAAAAGATTGACTGGTGCACGTAAAAATATAGGCACTTGGTTGGCAATGCATTTGATCGAATTAAGCAATATAGAGAAATAGCTACAAGGTATGCCTTTGCTGTGCTTACTTATATGGGTTGTTATGTACTACAAAGATAAACCGTATGTTGGTTTTTAGGTAAAGCTGCATGTGGTTATTCCCCATAAATAGGCGATAAAATAGTATAAATGCCAAATATATGCCGCCTGAAGGGTTTCGTCTGGGTTAAGTAAACCTTAATCCTGAAAGATTAAATGGCTCTAGTCTTTTTACCAGAGTAATTATTTTACAATCATCCAATCTAGAACGACGTTTATTACTCATTTTACTTCCTCAATATTGCGTCAATGATCCCAATACAAAAATGGCTAGCTAACGCTTCCGTTTTCAAATTCACTGTAAATTACAAAATGATGACTGTGCTTCGCATCGTACAGACCTTTTCACATCTTTATTAGTTCTCAAAAAAATTTAGATTTATTCAACAATAATAACAGGTTAAATAAACAGAACAAAAAAAGTGAAATTAATCTCTAATTTTATGTGTGAACTTTGTGTTAAGTTTTTATTTATTTTATGTTATTCACTTGTTTTAAATTAGTTACTGGGCTAGGGTTTTATTCTTAACAGCACTTATTCGCTCGACTGTTTTAATTATTGAGTCATTGCGTTCAAGTGGAAAGGTATCTTCAAATACTTATGGAGTTAATATGAAAGGATTAAAGTCTCTTTGCGTTTTAGCATTAGCGATAAGTACGCATTGCCATGCAACAGAACGTGTATCTTTATTCAACGACACGCAAAAAATAGCGCCTTCTTTACAAAAAAAACAATCCATATTTAGTAATGCTTCAGATCAAAACTATCTACTCGCGCTAAAAGTATTTGCAGCGCAATACTCAGGTCACACGCTTACATTTCACCAAAGCCAAATTAGTCAAACCAAGCAAAGCCATACAATTACCCAAAAGTACCAAAATATTCCTATTTGGAATCAAGACCTTGTTGTACTGACTGACGAGAGTGGTGTAGTTGAACAAGTTTATGGCGATCTCATTGTTAATGTTGCTAAAGATATATCAACTCTAACTCCCGCGTCAGAAGAACAGCTAAGCGTAGCTCTAGATTCAATAATTTCTCAGTTTAATAATGAACGCCCCAGAGTGTATAGACGTAAATCAGCAGAGGAAGTCATTTATATAGATACTCAAGGAAAAGCACGGCACGCTGCTAAAATTGCCTTTTTCACCGATTTCGAGTCAGGGCCCTTTAAACCACAAAGAATTATCTCTTTTATAGACTTAACGACAAACGAACTCATCAGCCAATCCGATGTATTACAGCGGATCGTTTATGAGGGAGGAAGCGGCCCATCAGGCAATGACAAGGTTTCACGTCCAGATTATAAGCAAGTAGATTATGTTTCTTATCCACCAAAGACTTTTGTTGTTGCAATGGAAACTGACAATCAGCAAACCACCTGTTTATTCGATGCAAAAAACGTTGAGACTAGAAACTATAATCACGGCACAGCGCAAGTTAATAACCCTTATAGCTACAACTGCTCAGATTCAACTCGTAACAATTATAAAGAATATCACGGTGCTCGCTCTGCCTTGAATGATGCCCATCATCATGGACAAACAGCGAATTTAATGTTTGAAGCTTACCTTGGGCATAAGCCTTACTTTAATAAAAAGATAACTCAAAATGTCCATTATGGTCTTAATATGGATCAGGCATTTTACGAAAACGGCGAGGTATATTTTGGTGATGGTGACTACCTCTTCTATCCTATGGTTTCCTTAGATGTAGTTGCGCATGAAATCGCTCATGGTTTTACTGAGGAATTTGGCTCAAATACGCCAAAGTCAATGCTGACAGGACAGGCTCGTGCTATTAATGAAGCGTTTTCTGATATGGCGGGTGAAGCAGCTAAATATTTTTACTTGGGAACCAATGATTGGAAAAGCAATCACGAAACATTTCGCCTCGATGATGCACTGCGTTATTTCAAAACACCTACACTCGATGGAAATTCAATTGATCATGTTGATGACTATGATGACTCAGTAACTTCTCATCATGGCGCAGGGGTATTTAACAAAGCTTTTTACTACCTCACTACAACTGATTTAGATAATGAATCCTCACCTTGGAATACAAAATATTCCTTTATCCTGTTTGCTAACGCAAATAAAAACTGCTGGACCAGCAATAGTAATTATCTTACTGGCGCAGATTGTGTAATGCGACAAACCCACACGGTACGTGATCAGTTGACTCAAGATGGGATTAAAAAGCAAGATGGTAGCCAATGGCAAATCATTGAATTACAAAACCATGTACGTAAGGCGTTTGCGCAAGTAGGTATTGGCCTGAAAGTTGACCATGGGCTCGAAAGCGAACTTGGTTATGACCGCCAATTTTTGGCCTTTGATTTTAAAAATTTGACCCGTAAAGATGGTCAGCAAGTTACGGCTGCCAACAGCGAGGGCTGGCAATGGCAGTGGAATTTTGGTGATGGCAGTTTGCAAAGTAGCGTCTTTGAGCCTAAACATAACTTTGCTATTGCAGGCGAATACAACATTGAACTTACGGCTATCGACCCTTCTGGTCAATCAGATACTTTCATGTTGCCTATTGACGTTTTTGACGACTATTGTCTAGCGCAAGGCATTAATCATAGTAAGTATTACTTATCGTCAGTTTCGTTAAATAACTACAAAAATGACTCTACTTCAAGCAATTACAGTGACTACTCATATAATATCGTCGACGTGGAGGACGGTAAAGCACTCAATGTAACGCTAACCGCAGCACCACATCCAGATACTCAAGACAAAACAAAGAACTTTTATGTCTGGTTAGACAAAGACAATGATGGTTTATTCCACAAGACTGAAGAGCTCGTGCTCTATGGAAGCACTAAGACGCAATTGACTGGCGAGATATCATTGAGTGGCGAGTTAAACCAAACTTACCGCATTCGTACTATGGTGTCATTTGGTTTAGTAAAATCAGCGTGTGGGGATATGTCTTGGGGTGAAGTTGAAGATTACACCGTTAAACTAATCGAAAACAATGACCCTGCTGATTTGAGAGTTACCGCTAATCAAGGCGTTAATCAAATGAGTTTTGATAACAGCACGGTAGATGCGCGTGTTAAGCGTTGGCAGTGGAAATTTGGCGACGGCACCACTAGTAGCGAAAAATCTCCTGTTTATAGATATGCGCAGTCTGGAAACTATGAGGTAGAACTAAAAGCGTATGATAGATTCAGCAAAGAGATAGGAAGTTGGAACAAACAAGTTCAGTTTGATACGACAATCACAGCAAAATTTACACCACAAAGATCTGGTAACACTATTTCTGTAAATACAGATCAAAGTATTATACCCCAAAACAGTACGATACAGTGGCAATTTGGTGATGGCGATAACTCTTCGGTTAGAGATACTCAGCACACCTACCAAGCCGATGGTGAGTACACTATTACACTCACAATTGAACATGTCGATGGTACGCAATCGGCCAGTGAAACGGTAAAAATTGGCGAGAGCAATTTTACTCCTGAAGTGAGCTATACGGTAAACGAACAAGCAGATGGTACGTTTAAGGTAAGCTTTAATAACACTACCACAAAACCTGAAAATGCAGCTTGGGATCCCGATGTTACTCTAGTTTGGGATTTTGGAGACGGCACAACACTTACACAAAACAGTAATTTTGGCCAAGACACAGAGCATACATATCAAGTCGCTGGAACCTATACCGCTAGCTTAACTATTAGTTACGACAAACCTTTGTGGGATGATTGGGGAAGCCGAGCTACTGGCACCAAAAATATGCTGCTAGAGCTTAAATCAGAACAATCTGTTGAATATTGCACGGCGGTGGATCTCACAGACTATGAACACATTAGTAAAGTGACTTTCAATCAAGATGGTCCGTTTAGCAATGCGCAGCAATCTGGCGTCGTTAACCCGAATAATCCAATCAAACTATATGCCACACAGAGTAATACCTATCGTATTGAAGCCGGTTATGCAGGCAGTGAAACATTCGCTGAGAATTACCATGTCTGGATTGATTTAAATAGTGATGGCCAATTTGGTAATGGTGACTGGAGAAACGACAAATCAGAGCTTTTAATAATGGACTTCGACCAGACTAACCAAGACTACGGTAAAGGTTATGTTGAAGGGGAATTTAGCATTTTAAGCAATAAGTTGTCACAGCCTATCACGACGACTCGTATGAGAATTTTGCAGTATTACGGATTTAGCAGAGTAAATAGTATTAATCCTTGCTCTGACTATAGCAGTGCCGCAACCTCGGGGAGCGGAGAAATTGAAGACTACCTTGTCGAAATCTATAAAAATTAAGGAAAATAACATGAAAAAACTAAATAAAAAGGTGCTCATGCCGCTTGCAATCGCTTTAGCAATCAGTAACGCGGTAGCTGCTAGCAACTATATTAATGAACAACAAGTTACCACCGCGTCAAAACAGAAGTCTGGGCCTGCAGCAACGAAGGGCACAGCGGTAACACAGCCGGATCAATTTGGGATCCGCAAGCTAGATATGTCAAATCCACAGCACTATCAATTGGCAAAGTCACGATTGATAAAAGCAAATCGTATTGAGAGTGATTATCCGCAACTACATAAAACGCTAGATGTAGCTAAAGGACAGCATTTATCAGCAAAAATGAACATGACAACGTCTGAAGTGCCACCGGTTAGTGAAGCTGAAGTCGATATCATCAAAGAAGCGCATTTCTTCTTGGATATGAACTTAGCCATTTCATCAGATACAAACGAGCCATATATTATTGTACGTGCAAAAAGCTCACGTTTTGGCGGTACAAAAGCGACTTACATCGACTTATTATTAGAAGATGCAAACGGCAATCAGCTTGCTCCTTTGGGCTCTACATTTAATGTGTTGTATGGCAAAGACACGCTTGCAACTTCGACTATTTCACTGAAATCATTGAAGGCAAACTTCCCAAATTTAGATACCATTTATGCCAGTTCATATGTGGAACTTGAGCAAGAAGATGGCACCATCAGTACAACGATGAAGTATACTGAATACCCCTTCTCATGGGAGCATTTTGAAGCACTTTATGGCTCAGCTTCACCAGCTGCAAAGGGCGACGCTCCGGTATCTGCACTTAACGTTGGGATCAGTTCATCATTGGACACACGTCCAAAATACAATGCAACTGCACCTATCGATAAAAACAATGATGCTGTTATTAAAATCTGTCTAAACCGTAGTCATGCAGACTGTGACTACGCAGCAGATCAAATTGGAGATCCTAACGAGATTACGGATGTAAACATCCCATTCAACGGTGAATTACGCATTCCTCACGAGATCACTGATATTTATCCAACTATAGGTGATTTACCAAACGGTATAGATGAGCCAACAAATATCTATTTACAAGAAGGTATCTATGGTGGCGCGACAAAGCAAAGCTACAAAGGACTCGAAAATGCAGTTAAACAATTTTCTGACTATTTAGAATTTGAAGTTGATAGTGCAAACCAAGAGTCGATCATCCGCTGGAACATCCCGCGTTCAGAAGGTCGTTTTGGCAATGCCAAACTTTTCTCGAATATCGCCCAAGCAAACTGGTATATGACATTTGCTGTTAAAGGTTATCCGTACTTTAAAAGGGGGCGTGGTGGCGCGAATGCATTCCAAGTATCGTTAACGTCAGAGACATCAGCGCGTTTTGGTAACTTTTATAGTGAAGTGTTGCCTATGATGAAGCTTGGTTACAGTTGTTTAGCAACCGGTACAATGATCACTATGGCCGATGGCAAGCAACGCGCTATTGAAGATATTGCGAAAGGCGATTTAGTATTAGGTGCACTAGCTTCGAATACTCAAGTTAAAGAACCTATGCAAGTTGTTGATGTGTCAGTAGGAATTGAAGCGATTAAGATGTATCGCATAAAAGGCGCTGATGGCTCTGATATCTTAACAACTGAAACCCACCCAATTTCTACCTCTAATAAAGGTCTTATTTGGGCGAAAGAACTGCAAATAGGTGATCGTATTCTTACGGAAACAGGTTCCGTGCTTGTTACTAATGTAACAAAAGAGAAGTACAAAGACAAAATCTACAATTTGAAACTGGCGCCTACAGAAAATTCGAAATTCGCTGAGTCTCGTAATTTTGCAATGTTTGCAAACGGCATGGCGGTAGGGGATTTGGCTACTCAAGACGAATTGAACTACAAAGATCAGAATATTCGCATGTCAGAAGAAGAGATTCTTCAACGCCTTCCTGAAAAGTGGAAAACTGACTATATCAACAGTTTGGATTAATCAGGCCACTAGGCCTTTCTATTCGAAAGGCCATACTTCTCTGTAAGGAATTAAATATGAAATTTACATATTCTCCATTGGCACGTGCCATGGGGGTAGCGGTTTTTTTTGCCTGTAGTTTTTCAACCGCAGCTGAGCAAATAGGCAATTTTAACTTTGCTACTCAAGCAAGTAACTCTGACTTAGATTCAGTCACGCTAGGTACCGCTTACCACAGTGAAAAAGAAGGTTTTTATGCACTGCAAAGTGTACTTGGTCAAGTAGATGAAACCTATGGTAATACTGAAATGGATTTTGTTGTCGGTGTTGACATGAGTTATAGCCAACTATCGAGTATGCTTGATGGTAACTTAGGAGCGGCCCTTGATGTTCCCGTA
This sequence comes from Pseudoalteromonas sp. S3431, assembly GCF_000690035.1. Classification (NCBI taxonomy): domain Bacteria; kingdom Pseudomonadati; phylum Pseudomonadota; class Gammaproteobacteria; order Alteromonadales; family Pseudoalteromonadaceae; genus Pseudoalteromonas; species Pseudoalteromonas sp. S3431. Next base: position 99,708 of record NZ_JJNY01000053.1, on the reverse strand, counting down.
ATAAAAGTGGGGGTTGGCGCAAGCTACGCAAAACAAAATACTGCAGATAACTACACCGGTACTTACACACTATTTCTCTCCTTAAAGCCAAAAAAACGGCTGTTAGTTGCAGATCCTCAAACAGGGTTTAAACCTACACAAGCCGCGCTTGATTTGGCCAATGCTAATCCAGGAGACAAATTCAATAATATTGGTAATGAGTTCGTGTCAGCGATTGAATATGGATCTCAAGTGATGATCAACCTCAAGTTCCAATATAAAAATGACGAAGACAAAGTAAAATGGGGGGGACAGCTTGGTGTCGATTGGGCTGGTAAAGTCAATGTCAGTGGTAAATTGCAAAAAGTAGACGAAGACGTGAAACGTAATATCAAAATTACGGTTTCAGCATTACAGTTTGGTGGCGACCCGATAGAGCTTTTGAAGGTGATCCCAAATCAACTCGTCAACTGTACGATGGAAAACCCGACACCATGCTTTGATGTTTTTAAAAACAGCATCGATTACATCAAAACCAACTACGTTGCTCAGTTTGATACCTTGGATAAATATAACGTCGGTAGAGTATTGACACAAAGTTACACCGATTCAGGGCCAAGTCTATCTCCTTTAGTACCTGATGACGTGTACCCAGCTAAAAGCATCTTGACTAAATTGGCGCTCAAAAACATGAGTGATGATTGGGTGCAGGCAATTCTCGATAATCGTCGTGCGGATAACGTACTCAATTACTACGCCAGTGAGTTGAATAACTCACATCGAACTGCATTAGAAACCATTCGCGATAATTCACTCTTTAACTCTTTTATTTTGGCGGACGCCGTTGATTTTTGTAAGCGTAATCCAATAGGTAATTATTGCCGCGATAGAGAGCTACAGACTCGTGGCCGCGTTCATCAATATGACCGTAAATGGCTAGAATTATAAGGAATAAGACTATGTTAAAAGTCATGCTAACCAGCACATTAATTACCTCGTTTGCTGCCATAATAGTGCCATCAGTACAAGCGAATACGACTTTATTTGAATCTCGAGATTTACTCACACCACAGCAAGCGTTAGGTCGCTTTCAATGGTTGGAAAAGTGCTATTCAGGATTATTGGTTGAGGTCTCTGATAATATTTTCGACCCCACAACCCCCATTCCAAACGATGAGAAAATAGCGGATCTTAAAAAAGTGATGTTATACGAAAATAATACCCTTAGGGGAGATGCTAAATACCTCACCTTTGGTGACGAAGATAATGCGAATCCTAAGAACTGGTTTGCGGGTAAATTACCAACTACCTCTTGTTTTCAGATCCCGTCTGACTATCGGATCAGTGCTGTTATGGTCACCCCTACAATGCCAAACTATTGTACGACAAAGTCTCGTGAGCGAACCTACGAATTCATCCAATCGGTGAAGTTTTCCAATATTGAGAACACCAGCAGCAACACATTTTACAGTAACTATGTTGGCGATACCGCGAAAATATATGCAGATAAAAGCTACCAGTTAACATTAACCCCAGGATTTAGTAGTGCAGAAGCATACCCTGAAACTTGGCATGTGTTTATTGATTGGAACCAAGACGGTGATTTCAACGATACAAAAGAAACCTTGTTTGCTGGTGTTTCTGAGCAAGCAACTCAGGTCGAAATTACCCCACCAACAGGTGCAAAAAAGGGCATGACGAAAATGCGCGTTACCATGGATTACTTGGGTGGCAGCAATGATGCATGTAAAGAAGTAGACTCCGGAGAGGTAGAAGATTACCTCCTTTACGTGAAGTAATAGGTGGCAACATGAACTTATACAAACAGACTATCGCGGCACTTATTGCCTGCACTACACCTTTCGCATTCGCAGATTCAAATTTTGTGAATGAAGCACAGCTAATGCAAAAAGCACTCAATGTGAATACCTTCCAAAGTGAAATACCTGGATTGGTGAACGATCACATTGTGTTGGGTACAGCCTATAACAGCGATCAAAAACGCTTTTTGAATGTTCAAACTGTCGCAGGTGAAACCATTGAAACCCTTGGTAATACTCGTGTGCAATTTGAGTTAGTAAATAATGGCAGCTACGACGCAGTTCTTCGTCAGCTAAATGGTAATGTTGATGTAGATGTTGGCTTTCCTGTTATTCGTATTAAAGCGGGTGGTCATTTAGCCAAGGAAATGTCCTCTACTGAGTTTTCGAATACTTATACCTTCCAAGCATCGTTGACACCCAAAAAACGTGTTCTTATGCCAACAGATGCCAATATTGGTTATACATTGACACCTTCAGGTAATACGCTAGCAAATGAGTATCAAAGTAAACTAATGAGCATGGCTGGTGATGCCTTTATTAGTGAGATTGAATACGGTGCTCAGTTACTTATTAACATGAAAATTGAGTACTTAAGTGAGCAGCACAAAAGTGAAATTGGCGGTTATTTAGGCGTTAGCTATGGCGCAGGAAATATTGGTATTAGCGTCGATGGTAAGCTTAATTATATTGACGAAGATCTTAAGAAAAGTGTGCGTATCACCGTCAGAGCATTGCAAAAAGGGGGGGATCCTAAGCAGCTGCTAAGTATAATTCCTAACAATATTATCACTTGTTCACTTGATAACTATGAGCCTTGCTTTACCTTATTTGAGCAAGCGGTGAACTATGCGAAGAACGACTTTGGCAATCAGTTTAATGCACTCTCTGATTATAATGTTGTGCGTTACAAAGCAACTCCTTACGAGATCAGTTCACAGGATTTACGTCGCTTAGACTCCGGTAATAAAGATATTCGCTTTGAAACTACCTACCGTACTTTATGGCTTGAAGATCAATTCAAAAAGTCGGTTAATCATGAGCACCGTGCTCGTGGTGTGCTTGCACAATACGCTAGCTGGATGACTGATGTACAGCGTCAAAAAGCAGAAAGTGTGCAGGAAGCCGCTTACAATAACGCTTGGATTTATGAGCAATATGCCCGAGTTTGTCGCGATAACCCTTACGGGGCAGCATGTTCAGATGCATGGAATGATTACCTCAACACCTGTGGTGGTAGCGGTGTCGGCTGCATACAAAGCTACACGCTTGCTGATCTGAATATACCAGCGGATAACATGAGCCAATATTTCAAATGCGAAAATGCTCGAGAGGCAACCGCGAACTTTGGTATTGAAGAAAACCATGTATCGCTTGGGTTTAGGCAATTAGGTTGGGCACCATCATTCGTTGATGCTAATGACCCCGCTGTGGGTGTGATGGCATGGCTACCATGTAAATCAGCCCTTCCAACCTATGGAGCTGCTTTTGAAAATTAGCGAGTAATAAAAAATGCTAAGATTCAATTAGTAAAATTGGGACGTGGTAAGTAATAAACAATCGAATATTGAGTTATTGCTTCCTCGCCCTTTGCCTCTGCAAACCATTTACAGGAATTTATGTATGCACTTAATAACCATATTAATAGTGCTCTGTGGCCTGTTAAGCTTTTACGCAAATGGACATACCTATTACTCTTTAAATACCGAACAAGAACAGCTTGGACACGGGTTTGAGCAGAAATTAGGCATACCGCTTGAACCATGCCTCGATGGTCAGTGGCAATTTCAAGGCGGTAGTATGGGCGATTTGGCTTATCGTGGCGACTTTGACTCAGATACCATGATCAATACCATCACAGGCAGCGTAAAGGCTGGTATCAACTTGGTTATTTTTGGAGGTTCAGCCAAATTTTCCATGCGCAGGAAAGTAACAAAAAATAGAAATTCTGCCGCCTCGGCAGTAGAATTAACCTATGAAAAAGGAAGTTATAACTTTGAAAATAGAACGACTAAAATGGCTATTCAAGGGCTACTAAATACAGATCCAAATCAAGTAAGAAGCCGCTGTGGTGACAGCTTTATCCACAATATCAAACTCGGCTCGCGTATCTATGTAACAGCCAAACTCCATTTTAAAGATCGCGCTAAATACGAATGGTTTCAGACTAAAATCAAAGTGAAGTTTCTTTTTTTTAGTAAGACTTTTACTAAAACTAAAGTATTTCAAGAAGTTACCAAAGATGCTGTATATACTATTCAGGTGAACACCGATGGTGGTATGACGCCAGAACTAGCAGGGCTAAGTAAAAATGGCACTATGCATTGTAAAACCGATAATCTAACTCCTTGTATAACGTATGCCGATAATTTGTTTAGCTATTTATTTAATGGTGGTGACTATGTTGATGATCTTAAAGACGAACATTTAAATATTTTAAAGTATGAAGTCGAAAGTTACGAGGATTCTGGCCATTATGACTTAGCCTATGCTGGTCAGGCTGCAATATCTGAGCGCTATATTGCGCTTTCCGCAAGGCTCAGAAGTTATCAAGATTTAGTTTATGACGAGATAGAGAGGTTGAGTGCGTTTAAAGCGGTATCTGAAGAGCCGCTTGAAATCGAGCAATTAGCAGCGCGTATTACTGCACGTAATACTCAACGTATCGGACTTGAGCAAGCTGGCGAGTATTGTGCAATTTTGCCCGGAACAACTCTTTGCGAAAGCCGTATTGAGTCTGCGATAGCGAACGTTGACTAGTTGAACGAATATTTGGAAGAATATCTGCGATACTGCACGCTCTTAACTCGTTGTCTAGCCACATTAGTTAGATTGTTCTTTAACTAATGGGGTTATTTAACCTGAACTTTGGATGAAAAACAGGCTAATCGAAACCTCAAGTTACTTACACACTATAGTCTATAATTTAGCCTAATAAATTGAAAAAATAGCGTACTTGTTCTAGAGTGTAAACTTAATGATAAAAAGCTAAAGTTAACTCATATTTCATTGATTTATAATGTCTTTTTATATGCCCATCGACTAAGGATAGCCAATGACTTTTTTTAAATCACTTTTATTGCCGACAAATCTCATCCAATTAAATCTTATTCGATTTAAACAATTCACCTCTATATTTATTACTTTATTCCTCGTTTCGTGTGGGGGCGGCAGCTCTGGCTCTCCTGAGATGAAACTACCGCCAATTGAAGAACCGCTAAACTCTGTTACTGAAGTACCAACAAATCAAATATTACATGCGTTTTTTCGTGATCAAGATAGTTCTATTGGCAAACTATCTGGCACAGTAACTATTGTCGCGCCTGAAGTTATTGATAGTGACCCCGCTAGAGTTGAGTCTGTATGGGCTTATTGGGTAGATGAGCAAGGAAATAAACAGGGTGATGCTTGGTTAAAAACTATGAAAGAATCGGTTTACGATCTTGATATTCCAGAGGATACAAGTATACCTGAAAATACCAATGCGTTACTTCTTTTGCCGATAAACACCATTGGACAGGCCACGAAAGGTACCCTTATTCCCTTTCATGATTTCATCGGTAATGCTGAATTATCGGGGCCTGGTGGAAATAAAGTTCACACTTGGGATTATGGCGTTGGTCGCAAGAAAATTTCAATTCAACGCACAGAAGAGCAAGGTGGATTATGTATTTTTGATAATGGTTTAGTTAGTATTACGCATATGAATAATACTAAGGATGAAGTTGGGGAGAGCTATAATCGTAACGAGCTCCCTAACGATATTAATGAGAATGCCTTCCCTCCTTATTCCTTTTTATGTGGTACGCAGCCAACACATTCCGAAGATATGATTTCTGATGAGACTGGGGTTTGGACGTATTCAACGCTAAATGACGCCATGTTTTACGGCACACTAGTTTACAATAGCTTTGTTAAATACCTAGGGGAGCCGCCACTGGAGGACAAAATTAGAATCCGTGTCCACTATGGTCAACAATATGAACAAAGCGCCTTTTGGGATGGCGCATATGCCAACTTTGGTGATGCGTATCCATTATTTTACTCTATGGCTTCACTTGACATCATTGCGCACGAAGTAGGCCATGGAGTTTTAAATAGAATATCTGATTTAAATCGATTCGATCATGAAATTAGTACTGATGCTCGTACCTTGCATGAAGCCTTTGGCGATATCTCAGGTGTAATGGCAAAATACGAGTTTACGGGACATTCAGATAATTGGATTCACGGCCAAGAGAATGGCGGCTTTATTCGTCATCTCGATCAGATAAAAACTGAAAATGGTGCAATTGATAGCTTTCTTGATTATGAAGAGGCTGGTGATAATTTCTATTTACGCATTGGTATGATCACCTACCCATTTTATTTACTATCAAATCAATGGGGAATAGAGCCTACCTATAAAGTGTATTTAAATTCAGCGAAGGTCTGTTGGAGTGCGTTGACCACACTAACTGAAGCTGCTGAATGTATTAAACAGCAAGCAGGTGTAGCTGGCTTATCTGAAGAAGATGTTGTTGAAGCTTTTAAGGTGGTAAAAATAAAACTTTTTGACCAAGGCGTGCTTAGCTATTTTAATGCAGAGAAAATTAAATTACGCACTCAGTTTACCGATGATAGCCGCTCAACGAGTCAAGTAGTTCAATGGTTATGGGATTTTGGAGACGGCCAAACTTCAACAGAAGCAAGCCCCGAGCATATCTTCGCAGAATCTGGAAGCTACCCAGTTAAGTTGACAGTAACTGATCAATCCGATGATCAGGATACCTTTGAACGGCTTATTCAGGTAACAGATGAGTATTGTTCAATAAACTCAGCTCGCGTCGATAAGCACATCACTCATGTTTTAATTGGTGATAACAACATTAATTATAGTTCAACAGCATGGGACTATACCCAAATGCCTATAGAGCTAATAGATCCCAGCAATACTATCATTAATATTCAAGGAGATACTGAAGTAACAGAGCGATCTACCTCATGGAAAGTCTGGATTGACCTCAACGATAATGGAATTTATGGCGATGAGGTTAATGAGCTTGTCGTAGATGAATTTGTCGAAGAGGGGCAACCTTATGGCCTTAATACTATACTCGATTTATCAACGCTGCCAAGGAGCCGTCAGGCTAAATTTATGAGAATTATTGGCGACTATGCCGTTTTTGGTCCTTGTTCTTCGAGTATAGGGGAAGCACTAGATTTACGTGTGAGTTGGCAGTAAATTCGGTTAATACACCCTATTGAGTCGAGCTATTTATACTAGAGCGCGCTGAACTTTGAGGTATGAAAATAAATAGCATGAAAGAAAGGCATAATTGAACTCGCTAGAAAACGATACACCTAATCTTAATACCAAGATTAATGTTCACAGGCGTCATGGATATCTTATCAAAAGTAATGTGCTTAAGTGGTCTAATTTATAATCAGTTTGATCATAGAAAAACGCTTGAAAGCATTATAATTTGTGCACAGATATTCCATGGCGAGATCTGACTTCTTACTTTGGTGCATGGAGTGCCATATGGAGGCGGTTTAACTTATGGACTAAAAAAGATATTTTGAACGAATTGTTTCGCTTATTATCTCGCGCTGCGATTAAATCCTCCCTAAGTCGAACCATTTTCCATCTTGCAAGGTCAACACGCCCTCGTTATTTACGATAATGAATGATCACTTTTTCAAATGCTTTGGCAATGTTATTATCGCGTTGGATTTTATTTAATAGAGTTATCGTGATTACTTTCCCTATTTCGTTATTAGTCAATTGGCAATGCACATCACAAGTAAGTGATTTATCATCCTCTGAACGTGAGTGGCTTTTTGAGCCACATTCCTTAACAGTTAAATTAAAAAGCAGGGCGCAAGTATTTAGCGTAAAAGTGCTCAGTGAAAAAATTTTTGATTTAACACTTGAGCAAAAAGCATTACTTGGCTGCGAAGCCTCAACGGCATTAAACCGAGAAGTACTTTTATTGTGCGATAATATTCCCATGGTATATGCACAAAGCTGGCTGCCAGATAATCAATTATCAAATCAACCAAAAAACCCTCTGCATAATATGGGGGATCGCCCATTAGGCGATGTTATTTTTCAAAATCCAGAGCTCGTGCGCAAAGAGATAGAAGTCGCTCGTTTTGATACAGAGCATCCGATACAGCAATTAGCATCACAACTAAACTTACCAATACAAAAGTTATTAGGCCGACGTAGCGTATTTTCGCTTAAAGATTACAATTTTTTGGTCTGTGAAGTGTTTTTACCTGGAGCGTACCTTTACTCATGAAGCTAGCAACCTTAAAGTCACAGCATCTCCCTTACTACATACAACTTATGCGTGTAGATAAACCAATTGGTACACTATTGTTACTTTGGCCGACCTATTGGGCTTTATGGCTTGCTAATGATGGAATGCCTAGCTTAGTCAACTTTGTTGTATTTACGCTTGGCGTTATTGTTATGCGAAGTGCAGGTTGCGTAATAAATGATTTTGCTGATAGAGAGATAGATGGCTCAGTAAAGCGGACCGCCCAGCGTCCATTGGCTTCGGGGCTGGTTAGCAGTGGTGAAGCACTTAGTTTGTTTTTACTATTAATAGTCATAGCATTTTTTTTAGTGTTGATACTCAGTTTTAATACTATTTTACTTTCTTTTGGGGCGTTGGCATTAGCCTTTTGTTATCCGTTTATGAAGCGCTACACACAGTTACCTCAAGTTGTACTCGGGGCAGCATTTGGCTGGGCAATACCGATGGCTTATATGGCTTCGATAAATGCACTTCCTTTACAGGCTTGGTTATTATTTATTGCTAATATTTGCTGGACGGTAGCCTACGACACAATGTATGCAATGGTAGACAGAGATGATGATTTAAAAATAGGCGTTAAATCGACGGCTATTTTGTTTGGTGAATACGATCGTCACATCATTTTTTTCCTTAATATGACCTTTGTAGTTATAGTGGCTTTTATAGGTTTTATTAATGAACTATCAACTGCATTTGGAGTTGGATTAAGTGTCGCTGCTGGTTTGTTGTTTTATCAGCAAACACTTATCCACAAACGTGAGCGCGGGGCATGTTTTAAAGCATTTTTAAATAATCACTATGTTGGATTAGCTATTTTTATAGGTTTATTGTTTTCGTATCCAATGGCTATTTAGTTTGAGTCATCTTTAGCGAGGCGGATCAATAATGCCGCTGATAGATGCGTTTTTTCTAAACCACCCAGCAATTGAATAACGATTATCTATGGCTGGCAATACCTCATGTACAAAACGCTCACTTTCAAATAAAACCAATGTACCGGCTTGAGGTTTTATTATTATTTCAATTTCTTTGCTTTTGGTTTTGTAGACAACGAGTTCACCACCTTGTGCAGGAGTATTTAGGTAAAGCACACTGGTAAAAACTCTGTTTGAGCGGCCTTTAAAAGCATCAACGTGTTTTTTATAAAAATCACCTTCAGTATATTTTGCATAGTGACATTCATAGTCAAATAAGCCCATGAAAAAAGTACGGTTAAGCGTTGTACGAATACTTTCCATAGTCGCTTGATAAGTTAATTGCGCTTGTGAGGTACCATCAAACCAAAAGGTCTTATCTTTGCGGATAGTATCGTCAATTTGCAAATTATTTAAACGGCCAATACCAGCGAGGCTAAATTGAGGATTTATACGATAACAGTCAGCCATTAAATCAATAATAAGCTCTTCATTTATAGCATTAGGTATAACAGTGTAGCCAAGCTCTTCGATATCATTTAAATAAGTATCGTCGGCTGAAAAGTTAATCATTCAAGTGGGTCATTTTTTGAAGGTGCGACAGTGTAGCTCAAAAGAAGTTAAAAGCTATCACTTTGTGTCGCACTTATCTCAAGACAAAACGAGGTTAGTTGATTGTCGTTGCGGCTTTTTTAATGAGAGATAACAGTTGATCTATATGTTCATTAACAGCTGTCTGTTTGTTTGTTTGTACGACTAACTGTTCGTGGCTTAAACTCTTATTTGTTTTTAGCTGAATTAACTCAGAGTGCTCTGCTACAGCATTCGTATGCTCTATGCTAGCAATAGCAAAGTGGTCTGACTTTTCTAAACCAGCTATGACCTGTTCAATACTACCCACTTTAATGCTTGATGACTTATTTAAAGAGTCAATTGCTTCATTTAGCATTGTTTGAACTTGTTTTGATTGCGAAAAGCAACCATACATCGGGTAGCTATCAAGGTCGTGCTTACTAATGTCATTTTTTTGAGCTAATGGGTGATTTTTAGATACGAATAAAATGAGTTGATCTGGTAAATGTATATCACTGCCAATACTATTAATCGCTTGTGAATATACGCTAATATCAATTTCACCTAGTTGAAGCTTTCGGCTCAGTTCGTGTTCTTCTTGCAGTTGCATTTCTATTTTTACATGTGGGTACTGTGCTAAAAATTGCCCGCAAGAAATAGGTACAACATTACTTGCTTTATTGGTGTAACCAATAATTAATTTCTCACCTGTTTTTCCACTTACGGATTGAAAAATAAGCTTTTTAGTAAGCTCTAGCTCAGATAAAGTGTTTTTTGCGTAATCAAGGAATAGCTCACCTTGCTGAGTTAGCTTTACAGAACGAGTTGAACGTTTAACTAGTTCGTATCCCATTTCATCCTCAAGTGTTTGAATACTTCGCGTAAGTGCGGAGGTGCTGATTTGGGTTTGTTCTGCTGCTTGTCTGAAATGGCGTAGTATGCCGAGTGCTACAAATTGTTCTAATTGTTCAAATCTCACTTTATAGTCCCTTTTTATAAGTAAGTCGCGGATGCCGCGAACATCAATTATATTAATTTTTAGCTAAACAAAATAGTAAAATTTAATATCTAAATGCGTTTGCAAATTTATGACAAATTTTGGTCAGGATATCCCCCTTTTAATATTTATCAAAGAGGTAAATTGTTAAAAAGTATTATCCTTTAGCCTTAAAACTCATGATTTATTACTTACCTAGTATCCTTTTTAGGGATAAGTAAATCATAAAAAAGACTTTGTAATCAATTTTTTATATATTCTAGTAAAGACGAACATTCTAAATTAAGAAAAAAGTATGCCACATAATAGGGTATTGATTAAGCACAATTTACGAATAGTTGAATGAACATTGACACATATCAGCTTTTTATTTAACAAAGTTACGATTAACACGGTTGCTTAATGGTTTGTTTTCTATGCTTTGGAGTTCTATTTCAATAGCATCACATGATATGTGGATTTCAAATAAAGAGGTTAATAACGATAAACTTAAGCAAGTTAAGCTAACACCAAATAAAATAATGCCCGCTGTATTAAATTCAATAAATAGTGCAAACATGGATAAAGTGCATAATAAAAATGATGCCACACCATATACTTGCATAGTTCTAATTAGCTTAATACGCTTTCTCAAGTTTGTTATTTGCGCGACGACAACGGGACGAATTGACTCTCCTTCTCGTGCATTTAGTTCCCGAATTAATTGTGCTAATACTAAAAATCGGTTTGTGTAGGCAAGTAATAACAATGATATTGCAGGAAAAAGTAAACCTGGAGTGGTGAGTGTCATAATGTATCCTTAAGTGGTATTACTAGCTTTAATTTGTACAGCGTAACGCAAGATATTGTATACATAAAATAAACGAGGTGGAAATTGCAAAATACTAATAATACAAACGAAACAGTAGGCTCTTTTCAATGGGTAACAATTTATAATGCCGAAAATACCCTTGAAGCTAATATTCTTAAAGGTTTAATACAAACAAGTGGTATTGAATGCCAAATTAAAGGAGAGATGTTGCAAGGCGCAATGGGAGAAATCCCATTTGATCAAACCCAAGTTAGCGTGCAGGTTTATGCGATAAAAGAGCGCCATGCGCGACAAATATTGGTAAACTATCAACAAGTAAAACAATCCGCTCCAGATTGGGTATGCCCTAACTGTAATGAGCATAATGGATCAACATTTGATTTTTGTTGGTCATGTGAGACATTAAAGAATGACTAAAGCAAATAATTTTCAGCGTATTAGAGAGCTAAACTATTTACAAAAAGCCGTTTTAGCGAGTGCTTTAATTGAGCGAATGCTGCCAAATTACGGTTTATTTAGCGAAGCAACAGGGTTTGGTGACGAAACCTTATTACGAAATTCGCTTAATGTTTGTTGGGAAAAAATATTACTACCTAAAAGTAAAATAGATCTCGAGAAACAAGTTGAAAAAATAGAGCCAAATGTTCCTGAACTTGCTGATTTTGATATGTTTGGTACGTATCCAGCTATTGATGCAGCAACGTCGTTACTTAGCTTAATGCACGGTTTAATGGCGCAAGACGAGCAAGAGTTCATTAGTGTAAGCAAAATATCGCAAGCGACCGTTGCGCGTTTTATTGAATACCAAATGACAGTTGAAGGTGAAATCGCAGATAATACCGCCGTTAGAGAGCACCCATTAATGCAGTACGAGATTGAAGTATTGGGTGAGCTAATTGATTTTGTAGAGAATATGGGGCGTATTACCTCCGATAGCGTAAAGGCACTTAAAAAGTTTGCCCTTGAAGATGGCCAAACAAATATTGGTCTTTCGTTATAAAAATAGTTTAGTAATAATTTAAAAAGGCTGGAGAAATACTGTGCGAATTTTAGGCATTGAATCGTCGTGTGATGAAACGGGTATAGCAATATACGATGATGAAAAAGGCTTGTTAGCTCATCAATTATATAGCCAAGTAAAAGTACACGCTGATTATGGCGGTGTAGTGCCGGAGCTTGCATCACGCGATCATGTTCGTAAAACGCTACCGCTTATAGATGCTGCTTTTGCGCAAGCTGGTTGTGGCCCTGAAGATTTAGATGGTATTGCTTATACTGCTGGACCTGGCTTGGTTGGCGCACTACTTGTAGGTACCTCCATTGGCCGCTCTCTAGCATACGGGTGGGATATTCCTGCGGTAGCGGTTCATCACATGGAAGGGCATTTACTTGCCCCTATGCTTGAGGAAAATATCCCTGAGTTTCCGTTTATTGCTTTATTAGTATCTGGCGGTCATACCATGATGGTTAAAGTAGCAGGTATTGGACAATACGAAGTACTAGGTGAGTCGGTTGATGATGCTGCAGGTGAGGCTTTTGATAAAACGGCTAAGTTGCTTGGTCTTGATTACCCCGGTGGTCCGCGCTTAGCTAAAATGGCTGAACAAGGTGTTGCTAAACGCTTTGTATTTCCTCGTCCGATGACCGATAAGCCAGGCCTTGATTTTAGTTTTAGTGGTTTAAAAACAGCTGCATCAATCACTATTCGTGAAAATGATGATGACGAACAAACTAAAGCCGATATAGCGCATGCATTTCAAACTGCAGTTATTGATACGCTTGTTATTAAATGTAAGCGAGCACTTAAACAAACCGGTATTAAACGTTTAGTCATTGCAGGCGGAGTAAGTGCAAATACACAGCTTCGTTTACAGCTTGAGCGCGTTATGAAGGGCATGAAAGGCGAGGTTTTTTATCCTCGCACTGAGTTTTGTACCGACAATGGAGCAATGATTGCTTATGCGGGTATGCAGCGTTTAAAAGCAGGGCAATTTGCCACGCTTGATATGAAAACAAAACCGCGTTGGCCAATAGATAGCTTGGAAGCTATTTGATACTCGATATATTAAATGTTTTTATTTTCATCTGTGGGTGCTTTTTTAGTGCCCACTTTTGGTTCATCGCCACTAAATAATCTAATAATATTAGTGCGATGACGAAAAATAATTAAGATCGTAATAAAAGCGACTGGTAACGTATAAAGTGGTTTTATTAGCCAAGTATACAAAGGTGCTAAAGAGACCGTAACCAATGCTGCAAGTGATGAATAACGTGTAACTGCAATAATAACTAACCACGTAAAAATAAGTAAACCCGCCAGCGATAAACCAATAGGTAACAATGACCCAAATGCTGTAGCGACTGCTTTACCGCCTCTGAAACTAAAAAACAGTGGATACATATGTCCTAAACACGCAGCAACTGCAATCAAACCTAACTCAAATGGCTCAAACTTTAAAAAATAAGCGCCCCAGACCGGAATCGTTCCTTTTAAAATATCAAAAATTAACACTAAGCAAGCAGGTAATGCACCTCCCAATCTATAAACATTAGTTGCGCCAGGGTTGTTAGAACCATGGCTTCGAGGATCTGGAAGGGAGAATAGTCGTGACACCAATATGGCCGATGAAATTGACCCGAGTAAATAAGCTAAAACAAATATCAAAATGGCTAACACACGCTTCCTTACTTTTTTATTGTTATACCAACCACATTTAATGCAATTGGTATTGCTTTTGGGCTATTATTGGCGGCAAAATTTATCGTAAAAATTATTATGCTTCTTTCATTACTAGCTAACCTAGCTATTTTGCTATTGTAGAAGGATTTTTTACATATTTAAACACTGATTAAAGCATATACAGCATTAATTTTTTTGATGCTTTATATAACAAGTTCAGTCGTTTTGGTTATTTGGAGTATCAATGGACAAGGTATTTATATCTCAATTGCACGTCGACACTATTATTGGAGTGTACGACTTTGAAAAAGAAAGTAAACAGAGCCTTTATTTTGATATTGAAATGCTGAGTGATATTAAACCCGCAGCTGCGAATGACGATATTAATTTAGCACTTGATTACTCAAAAGTAAGTGAGCGAGTTATTGAGCACTGCACTGCAAAACCAGTTGAATTACTCGAAACATTAGTAGAACAATTAGCGCAAATTATTTTGACTGAATTTAATACTCCACAAGTAACAATTAAAGTAAGTAAACCCGCAGCAGTGGCGCAAGCGCAAACTGTAGGTGTTGAAATTACACGCGCTAAGGTAAGTAACTAAATGGCGCAGATTTATATCAGCCTTGGGTCAAATATAAATAAAGTACATCACATGCAGTCTGCATTAATCGCACTTGAGAGCCACTTTAAAAAAATTATTCACTCGTCTGTTTTTGAGAGTGAAGCGGTGGGGTTTGCTGGTAATAATTTTTATAACTCAGTGGTTGCAGCGACAACAAGCATGGCATTGGCTGATGTATGCGCTCTACTAAAGCAAATAGAACGTGATAATGGCCGTACTGCCAGTGACAAAAAATTTAGCCCTCGGACACTGGATTTAGATTTACTGTTTTACGACGATGTAATTTGCCAAAGCCCTGCACAACTGCCTCGTGACGAAATAACTAAAAATGCATTTGTATTACAGCCTCTGAGCGAGGTTGCTCCTGATTTTTATCACCCTGTAGCTAAACAAACAATTGCCCAGTTATGGAGTGCGTATAATAACCCTCAACAAAAATTATGGAAGGTGGAGTTTTCTAACCCATGAGTATTATTGAAATAATTATTTTAGCCCTCATTCAGGGGTTTACTGAGTTTCTACCTATATCGAGTTCAGCGCATTTAATTCTACCATCGCAAGTTTTAGGCTGGGAAGATCAGGGACTTGCATTTGATGTCGCTGTTCACGTTGGGACTTTAATTGCGGTCGTTATTTATTTTCGTAAAGAGGTGGCCGATATACTTACTGGGTGGTTTAAATCATTTGGCGCACAAGGTACTACAGATGATAGTAAGTTAGGCTGGTGGATTATTTTAGGCACTATTCCAGCGGCTATTTTAGGCTTACTGCTAAAAGACTTAGTTGAATTGTATTTACGCAGTGCATGGGTTATTGCCACAACGACCATTGTATTTGGTTTACTCCTTTGGTACGCCGATGCAAAAGGTAAGCAAATTAAAACTATTTACCAACTTAATTGGAAAACAGCGCTTCTCATCGGTTTTGCACAAGCTGTTGCAATGATCCCGGGAACTTCTCGCTCAGGTATTACCATGACTGCTGGTTTAATGCTTGGAATGAATAAGCAAAGCGCAGCGCGTTTTTCGTTTTTACTGGCAATTCCTATTATTTCTATGATGGGGCTATATTACACAGTAGAGCTTGCGCTAGGCGATCATCTTGTAGATTGGAACACGTTATTACTAGGTGTGGGGTTATCGTTCCTATCAGCTTATGCATGTATATTTATGTTTTTGAAAGTGATAGAGCGAATGGGTATGCTGCCGTTTGTAATATACCGCTTATTACTAGGTGTTGGCTTGATTGTATTTTTGACAATATAGTTAACCACCGACGAACAAAAAAGCCTTCTAACTTAAGAAGGCTTTTTTGTTATTAAAGTGTTGTTTTTTGGCATGAGTGAAATGCTTACTCGCAATGGTAACTCAGCACTAATTTTGGCATTATAGCGCCATTAAACTTTACATTACTGTAAAGTGGTCACGCGATTTAAGGAAAGTATATGCATATACATATTTTGGGCATTTGTGGCACGTTTATGGGTGGTATTGCAGCCATAGCTAAATCGTTGGGTCATAAAGTAACCGGCTCTGATCAAAACGTTTACCCGCCAATGAGTACGCAACTTGAAGATCTTGGTATTGAATTAACCCAAGGCTATGACGTATCTCAATTAGATCCAAAGCCTGATATGGTGGTTATTGGTAATGCAATGAGCCGTGGTAACCCGTGTGTTGAATATGTCCTTGATAAAGGTCTGCCTTATACTTCAGGTCCTGAATGGCTTAAACATAATTTATTGCAAAACTCATGGGTGCTTGCTGTAGCAGGGACCCATGGAAAAACAACCACAGCGAGTATGTTGGCATGGGTATTAGAATACGCTGGCTTAAAGCCTGGGTTTTTAATTGGCGGCATAGTACAAAACTTTGGTATATCAGCGAAAGTGGGCGAAACGCCATTTTTTGTTATTGAAGCCGATGAATACGACACAGCTTTTTTTGATAAGCGCAGTAAGTTTGTGCATTACCTCCCGCGTACGCTTATTTTAAATAACCTTGAATTTGATCATGCTGATATTTTTGAAGATTTAAACGCAATAAAAAAACAATTTCATCACTTAATGCGTACATTACCCCAAAGCGGCAAGGTAATTTGGCCAAAGCAAGACGTAGCGCTTAATGACGTAATAGCACAAGGGCTTTGGAGCGAAAGCGAAACGCTCGGTGTTGATTGGAATTATGAGCTAATAAAAGCCGATGGTAGTGAGTTTAATGTATTACTTAATGGCGAAAAGCAGGGAGTTGTTCGCTGGCAAGCAATAGGCGAGCATAATGTTAAAAATGCGATAATGGCTATAGCTGCTGCGCGCCATGTGGGTATAGCCATTGATCATAGTATTGATGCGTTAGGAGAATTTATTAGCCCTAAAAGGCGTATGGAGCTTAAGGCTGATATAAATAATATTAAAGTGTATGACGACTTTGCGCATCACCCAACGGCAATTAAAACAACGCTTGCGGGCTTGCGCGCAAAAGTAGGCGATGAAAAAATTATCGCTATTTTAGAGCCGCGCTCAAACACCATGAAAATGGGCGTACACCAACATACATTATTAGATTCACTGCGTGATGCTGACGAGGTACTACTTTTTGAACCAGAGAATCTAAATTGGTCGCTAAAAGAACAAGCAGATAAAGCGGGTATGCAGTGCTTTAACAGTACAC
The DNA here is from genome assembly GCF_000690035.1 of Pseudoalteromonas sp. S3431. Lineage (NCBI taxonomy): Bacteria > Pseudomonadati > Pseudomonadota > Gammaproteobacteria > Alteromonadales > Pseudoalteromonadaceae > Pseudoalteromonas > Pseudoalteromonas sp. S3431. The sequence goes on along the minus strand of NZ_JJNY01000053.1, from coordinate 82,332 downwards.
AAACAATTATTGATACAGTGCTTGAAAATATTGAGCCTAATCAACACATTTTAATTATGAGCAATGGCGGTTTTAATGGCCTTCATCAACACCTTGTTAATGGTTTAGCTGCTAAATACAGCGGAGAATAACGTGCAATTTAAAGATAAAATTACGCTCGCTTTTAGTGGTGCATCAGGTGCGCCTTATGGGCTTAGGTTACTTGAAGTATTGCTTGAGCAGCAATTTCAAGTTTACGTACTTATCTCAAGTGCTGCGCGAGTGGTGCTTGATACAGAATCAAACATCAAGCTCTCTGGTAATGAAGATAAAGCCACTGAGCAGTTAAGTACGCTGTTTAATGCCAAACCTGAGCAGCTAAAAGTATACGGTAAAGATAACTGGTTTAGCCCTGTGGCTTCGGGCTCAGCTGCACCTAAAAAAATGGTGGTATGTCCGTGTAGTGCCGGATCGGTTTCTGCAATTGCAGTGGGGGCGTCAGATAATTTATTAGAACGCGCCGCTGATGTGGTAATTAAAGAACGCGGACAGCTCATTTTAGTGCCTCGCGAAACACCATTCAACGAAATTCATTTAGAAAACATGCTTAAGTTATCTCGTTTAGGGGTGACAATTATGCCAGCAGCGCCTGGTTTTTATCATAAACCACAAAGTATTGAAGACTTAGTTGATTTTATGGTGGCGAGAATTTTAGATCATTTAAACATTGAACATAACCTAACAAAGCGTTGGGGTTATGGTGAGGGTAAATAATGAATAAGCAAAATATTGCTTTAAATATTGAAGGTCTAACCAAGGTTTATAAAAATGGTGTTGAGGCTATTAAAGGCGTTGATTTACAAGTTGAAGAGGGCGATTTTTTCGCTTTACTTGGTCCAAACGGAGCAGGTAAATCAACTACTATTGGTGTTATTTCGTCACTTGTTAATAAAACAAAAGGCAAAGTAGAGGTATTCGGTTGTGATATTGATACTGATTTAGAAGCTGCAAAAGCGCATTTAGGACTCGTGCCGCAAGAGTTTAATTTTAGCCAGTTTGAAACGCTTAGCCAAATACTGGTTAACCAAGCCGGTTATTATGGTGTGCCACGCGGCGAAGCCCACAAGCGCGCCGATAAATACCTAGCGCAGCTTGGCTTACTTGAGAAAAAAGACAAACAAGCGCGTACGCTTTCAGGCGGTATGAAACGCCGTTTAATGATTGCCCGCGCACTTATGCACGAGCCAAAACTGCTTATACTTGATGAACCAACAGCGGGTGTAGACATAGAGCTTCGCCGTTCAATGTGGGATTTTTTACGCCAAATAAATGAGCAAGGCGTAACGATTATTTTAACCACACATTACCTTGAAGAAGCAGAGTTACTGTGTAAAAACATCGCCATAATCGATAATGGCCGAATTGTCGAAAACACCACAATTAAAGCGTTGCTTGCAAAGCTTGATAAAGAAACCTTTATTTTAGATTTAAAAATGCCTGCAAATCCTGTAACGCTTGAAGGCTATAAATTTATCATGACGGACGATCACACTGTTGAAGTTGAAGTCGCTAAATCTCAGGGGTTAAATGCGGTATTTAGTGCATTAACAACTCAAGGTAATACTGTTTTGAGTATGCGAAATAAAGCAAACAGACTAGAAGAGTTATTTGTAGGATTATTAGAGCAAGGGCGGGGCGAATAAATGTTTAAATATGGCGTAGCCTTAAAGAGTTTATGGATTAAAGAGTGCATTCGTTTTTTACGTATTTGGGTGCAAACCATAGTGCCACCGGCAATTACGATGAGCTTATATTTTGTTATTTTTGGTAACTTAATTGGTTCACGTATTGGTGATATGGGCGGCTTTAGTTATATGGAGTTTATTGTACCTGGTCTTATAATGATGTCGGTTATTACTAATTCCTATTCCAATGTAGCCTCTAGTTTTTATTCAACAAAGTTTCAAAAAAGCATTGAAGAGCTTTTAGTTGCACCTGTGCCTAACTACATTATTGTGCTTGGTTATATGGGCGGTGGTATGACGCGCGGTATTATGGTGGGCTTTATAGTTACCTGTGTGTCGTTGTTATTTGTTGATATTCAAATTCATAATATTTTTGTAATTATGGCGACCGTTATTTTAACCTCGGCTGTATTTGCTTTAGGTGGTTTAATTAATGCAATTTATGCAAATAGCTTTGACGATATAAGCATTATCCCCACCTTCATACTAACGCCATTAACCTACTTAGGAGGGGTGTTTTATTCTATATCGTTATTGCCTGAATTTTGGCAAAATGTATCACAAATCAATCCTATAATTTACATGGTTAACGCATTTCGTTATGGCTTTTTAGGCGTGTCGGATGTCGATTTAAGCGTGGCGCTTGGGGTTATTTTAGTATTTATAACAGCGTTATTTACATTAGCGCTTACATTAATTAAAAAAGGTGTGGGGCTAAGACACTAATGAGTGATGCAAATTCACGTAGTATTGTATCTAATCAAGCGGGTATTCACGAAAAGCTTGATGAAATAGTAAATAAGCACTTAGAGGCTGAGTTTAAAAAACCGATTGCAGCGCATACTCAGGCCGCATTTGATGAAGTAAACGCTAAAGTACAGGCCTTTAATGGCCCGCTTATTTTAGACTCGTGCTGTGGCGTGGGTGAAAGCTCAGCTAACTTAGCTAAGCGCCATCCTGATGCACTTGTCATTGGTATTGATAAGTCATCACACCGATTAGATAAGCACGATGTTGAGTACAAGCAAACCGACAGCGGGCAATATATTTTAGTTCAAGCTGATTTAAATGATTTTTGGCGTTTAGCGGTTGCTGCTAATTGGCAACCTACGCACCATTACTTGTTGTATCCAAATCCATGGCCTAAGTCTAAGCATATTCGTAGACGCTGGCATGGCGCGGCTATTTTTCCATTTATTGTTAAGTTAGGTGGTCAATTAGAAGTGCGCAGCAATTGGGATATTTACGTTAAGGAGTTTGCTAGGGCACTTGAATTAACAGGCAACCCTTGCGAAGTAACGCTTTATGAGTCAGACGATGCAATTACGCCTTTTGAGCGTAAATATTGGGCCAGTGGCCAGCAAAGCCACCGACTCATTATTAATTTAACCTAATGTGATGACCAATTTAGCTCATTAATTCTTCATCACTTTGAGAATTAACATGTGGCGCTGGGGGAGCAAAATAAATACCTTGCATCAGCGTCACATTCGCTTTTTTCAGTGCGGTCACTATGGTTGTATTTTCTACTGAACCGGCTGTGAGTTGTAAGCCAAGTTGGTTTGCAAAGCTTGCTATGTGTTCAATAAACAAATAGATATCTTTATCGTTAACAATTTGTTTTATTAAGGCCCCATCTAACTTAATACCATCAACTTCAAGTTTTAGTACGTTAGAAATATTTGAATAACCACTGCCAAAATCATCAATGATTACTTTTACACCCTTTGTTTTAACCATTCCTATGAATGCTTTTACCTCTGAAAAATTAGCTATAGCTTGTGTTTCTAATAATTCTAAGGTGATGTTACTCGGGTGTGGATAACGTTTTAATTCGTCGGCTATAAATTCGCTCAAACTAGGATCAAGCATATCTTGCGCGGTTATATTTAAGCTCCAGCAAATATCTGTTTTTCTAAAGCGGCTAATACATTGTGAGAATATAGTACGGGTCAACAAGCCATCCATTCTTGAACGGGTAACTACATTTAAAAAAGCCTCTGGCTTGAGTATTTCACCACTTGCTGTAACCATGCGCGCTAAACATTCATACTGCACTACGCGTTTAGTGTTTATATCAATAATAGGTTGAAAGTAAGGGACAATACGATTGTTATCAAATGCTTCGCGAACCTCTTTAGCCATTTCTACATTGTATTGATATTGCACTTTTACATCGTGAAGTGCTTTTGAGTAATTAACAACGGTATGACGACCTTGTTTGGCTTGCAGTGCCGCAATATGGGCATTTTCTAATAACAAAGATTTGTTACCGCTGGCTATACCGGCACACAACGTAATATAAATAAACGGGTCGGTTAATAGTGGGGTATTAAAGTTGTAGGTTTCGATTAAGTCGTTAAACTCATCGTACGGAATTTCTTTTGGTGCAAGTAATACCAGTTTATTGGTCGCTAAGCGATAAATATGACAACGAGCAGAGCAGCGACTTTTAAAATGCATGAGCAAGTTTTTCATTACTTTATCGCCCACCTCAGTGCCATAAAAGCTATTTATGTCTTCAATTTCGTTAATCCAAATAACAGCTAATTGCATATGGTGCGCATTACTTTGCTTTAGGAAGTATTCAAGCGCTATATGATTTGCAAAGCCCGTACTGGAGTCTGTTGCTAAAGATCGTTTGAGTAAGTAAATATAAATAGTTGCAACAAGTATAGCGATAAAGAAAAAGAAGCTCGCCATAGCGGCCGCCTTTGATACACTTTCTTTAAGTTTTTGGTTTAAATCATAAATGGTGATATCAGCACCTGTTATGTAGGTTTTACCATTAGTGCTATCAACATAAGGGATAAAAATAGTTTTAAAATGTCCCCATTGATCTGCTGATATTTCAAATACAGGCTCTGTCGAATAAAAAGCACTAATGTTCGCCTTAGTGGCTTCAGGGTAAAGATCTAAAAACTGGGTTACTTTGCCATTGCTTTGGTCTTCTTTTGTATAACTCGATGCACTAAAGTAGACTTTGTTATCTTGAAGTACCATCGCGTATACATAAGCAATGTTGAGTGCTTGGGCAAAGTCAGAAAGTTGCTTACTCTTTTTTTGATAATCAGAAAAACTAATCGTTTTTCCCTGATTAACTTTATTTAGGTATGTATCGCCGAGTATATGCTTAACACTGGTGGCTGCGTTAAGTAAGCGCGTATCAACAGAGTGCATTATATCTGCGCGTGTTGTTTGGTAAGTATAATAAACGTAGGTAAGTAAACTGATTAAAAATAGACTAAAACCCGCCATTAACCAACTTACCCTTACTCTTCCTTTTAGCATGTGCGTCCCTTTTTTGTTATTTTTTTATTATACGCAAAATATATAAATGCCCAATAATTAATTCTTATTTATTGGCAAGGCTTAAATATTAATTAAATTATCACTTTTTTGTCATGTCTTTGTCTGCTTTTATGGCTTTAAGCGAGACATTTTAGTTATATTGCAGTAAAGTTAGCGCAATTAATTAAAAACACTGTTACTTAAAATAACGTCTTAGTTTGGCGTGTTTCATAGACAAACACGTGTTTTAGCTACACACACACTAGGTATTGAGATGGATCAAAAGCGTTGTGCCGTCGCCTCTAAAGAAAGCCTTAAGCGTATATTTACTGTACCTGAAGCGCCAGACTCAACTTTAAGCAAAATCGAGCTTGAAATTTCGAGTAATTTAGCAGGTTTCTTAAACGAAAATATTGCGGCAATTGAAAAACCATTACATGAAATAGAAAAAGACTTTCAATCGGCAGTGATCCCAGAAGATCCAACGTTTGTATCTGCTTATGCCCAAGACATTATGGAGCAACTTGTTGCGCATTCTGTGCATACAGCTGCGCCTAGCTTTATTGGTCACATGACCTCTGCTTTACCGCATTTTTTATTACCACTGTCAAAACTGATGGTAGGGCTAAATCAAAATCTAGTAAAAATAGAAACATCTAAAGCGTTTACGCCTCTTGAACGTCAAGTACTTGGGATGATGCATCATCTAGCTTATGGGCAAGAAGACTCATTTTATTCTAAATGGATGCACAGTGCTAAAACCTCATTAGGTGCATTTTGCTCTGGTGGTACGGTTGCTAATATTACTGCGCTTTGGATTGCGCGAAACCGTTTATTAAAACCGGATGGCGATTTTAGAGGTATAGGCGCACAAGGCTTAATTGCCGGTATGCTGCATTATGGCTATAAAGGTTTAGCGGTATTAATATCAGAACGTGGACATTATTCATTAGGTAAATCGGTTGATTTACTCGGTATTGGTCGCGATAACCTAATTGGTATTAAAACTTGCGAAAATAATAAAGTCGATGTAATAGCGATGCGCGAAAAAGCACGTGAGCTTGAAGCGCAAGGCATTAAAGTAATGGCCATTATTGGGGTGGCGGGTACAACCGAAACCGGGAATATTGACCCACTGGACGAAATGGCCGATTTGGCACAAGATATTAACTGCCATTTTCATGTAGATGCTGCATGGGGAGGAGCGACGCTTTTATCAAACACGCATCGTCCTTTACTAAAAGGAATTGAGCGAGCAGATTCAATTACCATTGATGCACATAAACAAATGTATGTACCCATGGGCGCTGGTTTAGTTTTATTTAAAGACCCCGCTGCAACTGATGCAATAGAGCACCATGCTGAGTATATATTACGTAAAGGTTCAAAAGACTTAGGTAGTCACACGCTTGAAGGTAGTCGCCCAGGTATGGCGATGTTAGTACATGCTTGCTTACGTGTTATTGGTCGTAAAGGCTACGAGATGTTAATCGATCGTAGTATAAAAAAAGCACATTATTTTGCTGGTTTAATTAAAGCAGATGAAGATTTCGAACTTATTTCAGAGCCTGAGCTGTGTTTACTAACGTATCGTTATGTACCTAAACAGATTAAGCAGGCAATAAAAGATGCTGATGCAACAACACGTTTAGACATTTTTGCATCACTTAATCGTTTTACTGCGAGTATGCAAAAGCGCCAGCGGGAGTCTGGTCGCTCGTTTGTATCACGTACACGCCTAACGCCATCTAAATACGATAATCAACCTACTGTTGTATTTAGAGTGGTTCTTGCAAACCCACTTACATCAGGCGCTATTTTAAAAGATATTTTAGCCGAGCAAAAAGAACTAGCTAAAACAGATCCTGTATTTAAAAAGTACCTCAGTAAGTATATGTAGCTAATAAGGTGTAATTTAAAACAAGAAGACGCTTAATTGCGTCTTTTTTGTTTTTACTTGGTTACTTAATCAATTTGAGGGATTAAACCTAACGCTAACTTTTTATTTACAACTGTATGAACACTGGAGTAATACCAATCTGCTTAAATATGGGGTCTATTTAACGTTAAGGAAATTACGCTAGAACTAGGCAAAAATTTTGTATTTAGTTGTTCTAAATAATTATTTTCTGTTGTCATCGATAAGATTTTTTTACCTCAAAATAGGGCACTTAATTAAGTTAATTGATATTAAAACAACTGGCTTTAATAATGTTACTGATAATTTTTTGTGACGGTTTTATTTTTTCCATTGCTAAAAACTCATCAGGCTGATGGGCTTGATTTATTGAGCCCGGCCCCATAACGATTGTTTCACACCCTAATTGCTGAATAAAAGGTGCTTCAGTACAGTAATTAACAGCTATTGCTTTTTGCCCTGCTATTTTTTCAGCTAATATCACTAAAGCACTGTTGGTGTTGCCAGTAAAGGCCGGTATTGGCTCGTGTAAATCAATTACGCTGACCGCATTAGGGTATTGTTGATTTATCTCTTTCGTTGCATCAAGTACTAATGCTTGTAACTCTTTTACACTCAAACCTGGTAATGGGCGCATATCTATATGCATTTCGCAGCAAGCACAAATTCGGTTAGCGTTGTCGCCGCCATGAATATTACCAAAATTTAATGTTGGGTAAGGTATTTCAAAGTGGCTTAATGAATATTTATGCTTTAACTGCTCTTTTAAGATCAATAATTTTGAAGTCACTTTATGCATGATTTCTATGGCGTTGAGACCACGTTCGGGATCAGAGCTATGACCTGAGCGTCCAATTACTCTAATCGCTGTACTCATATGTCCTTTATGTGTAAATACCGGTGTCATATCAGTAGGTTCACCAATTATACATCGCGCAGGTTTTAAATTTGGGTGCTTACATATTTGCTGTGCACCTGCCATTGTGGTTTCTTCGTCGGCAGTGGCGAGTATTAAGATAGGCTGGGTTTGCTGCTTTTCATCAAGTTCACTAATTGCTTGTAATACAAACGCAAAAAAACCTTTCATATCAATGCTACCGAGCCCATATAATTTATTGTCGAGTTCGGTAAGTTTAAACGGATTATGATTCCAGCGACTATCATCAAACGGGACGGTATCGGTGTGGCCCGCGAGCATTAATCCACCATCTCCTTTGCCACGTTTAGCTAATAAATTATAGCGACCTTTACCTCCTTCTAATTCAATGATTTCACATGTAAAGCCAAGTGTTTCGCACCACCTCGCAAGTAGTTCAATTACGCTTTTATTACTCATACACTGACTATCTTCAATTGCACTGATAGACGGAGCTGCAATCAATTGTTGATACATAGAAATAAACGATGGCAAAGGCATAAAAAAATCCAAAATAAGTATTCAATTTAATTGCATAACAATATAAAAGTATTTATGATGAATATCAATTCACTTTTTAAGCATAAATATATTAAAGTAACGTTATGAAAACAATGCGACGATAATCAAAATTCATTAATAAAAGGCTAAATTAGCGCCAAGGCTAGTTTAAGCGAACAAGATAGACAAGTAACAACTAATTTTAAGATAACGAGTAACAAATGAATGTAGTGATTATTGGCGCAAGCGGTTACAGCGGCGCAGAGTTAGCAAGTTTAGTTGCTAAACACCCAAACTTAACTTTAGCGGGTTGTTATGTATCAGAAGGTAGCTTAGATAAAAATAAATTGCTAAGTGATTTATATCCTGAACATCTAGGCTTGCTCGACTTACCATTACTCCCTCTTGGTGAATCAGCTTTTGATGACATTCAAACTAGTGCTGACTATGTGTGCTTATGTACAGACCATAAAGTGAGTGTTGATTTAGCACCGCGTTTTTTAGCAATGGGTAAAAAGGTATTTGATTTATCTGGTGGCTATCGCCTTGCAAGCAATGATGATTACGTTACATATTATGGTTTTGAGCACCAACATCCTGAGCTATTAAATAAAGCTGCTTATGGTTTAGCTGAGTGGAATGGTGAAGCTATTGCCAATGCACAGTTAGTCGCTGTTGCTGGATGCTACCCAACGGCCGCACTAAATGCATTAAAGCCTTTGCAACAAGCCGGTTTATTAAGCGAACAGAGTATTATTATTAATGCGGTTTCGGGCGTTACAGGCGCAGGGCGTAAAGCCAGTGTAGGAACGCATTTTTGTGAAGTGTCGCTTGCACCTTATGGTTTGTTTAACCATCGCCACGGCCCTGAAATTGAACAACACCTTGGCCACAAAGTGTTATTTACACCGCATCTAGGTAATTTTCCACGTGGTATTTTAGAAACTATTTATGTACAGCTTAAGCCAGGCGTTACCAAGGAAAACGTTGCATCGGCTTATCAAGTACTTGCGAGCGAGCCATTAATTCGTTTATTAGGCGATAAAATACCGTCAATTAAAGGTGTAGCTAAGCAGCCATTTGTTGATATTGGCTGGCAGCAACAAGGTACGCAGTTAATTGTGATGTCTGCTATTGATAACTTATTAAAAGGCGCTGCTGGACAAGCTTTGCAGTGTATTAATATTTCTATGAATTTAGATCATACCACTGGTTTAAAAGGAGCGTTTTAAATGAGTAAAAAAACGTGGGTAATTAAGCTCGGTGGTGCAGTACTTAATACAGAAAATGCAGCAAAAGCATTGTTTGATGTACTTAATGAGCAACAAAATGCTCAGTTTGTAATTGTACACGGTGGCGGTGCACTTGTTGATACTTGGCTAAAAGAAGCTGGTTTTGCCAGTGCTAAGCACCAAGGTTTGCGTATCAGCCCTGCAGAGCAAATGCCTTACATCGTAGGTGCACTAGCAGGTTGTGCCAATAAACAATTAATGACTCAGGCTATTAGTGCAGGGCATAAACCGGTTGGGTTAAGTTTGTATGAAGCGGGTGTTACTGCTACTCAAAAGTTAAAAGCACTTTGTTTAGTAGGTAAATGCACAAGTAACGATGATTCTATTATTAACGATTTACTTGAAATTGGCAGGCTACCGATCGTTAGCTCTATCGGTTTTGATGAGCAAGGCCTTTGGTATAACGTAAATGCTGATGAAGCTGCAGCGGCTATTGCTAGTAATTTAAACGCAGAACTTATTTTTATGACTGATGTAGAAGCGGTGCTTGACGCAAATAAGCAGCCCTTACATCAACTTGACACAAAACACATTGATACTTTAATAGATGAAGGAGTAATTGTGGGCGGGATGGAGGTCAAAGTTAAGACCAGCCTTCACGCTGCCCAACATTTACGACGCGGTGTGTATATTTCCAGCTGGCAAAAGCCAGAAAATTTAACTGACTTGCTTGAAGGCAAGCATGTCGGAACTAAAATTACACCATAGGTTTATTATGTTTAAGAATTTTTTAACCGGTTTAGAATTAGACCAAGAAGGCGCACTTAATTTACTAAAGTTAGCGCAAGACATTAAAGTAAAACCAGAGAAATACAGCCAAGTATTAGCTGGTAAATCGGTTGTAACGTTATTTGAAAAACAAAGTTTACGTACGCGTTTGTCGTTTGATATTGGTATTAATCGCCTGGGTGGCCACGCGGTTTATTTAGATCAGCAAAATGGTGCAATGGGTGCACGCGAATCAATCAAAGATTTCGCACTTAATATTTCTACATGGGCTGACGGGATTGTAGCGCGTGTTAATCAACACAGTACGCTAACTACATTAGGTGAATATTCATCGGTACCGGTGGTTAATAGTTTGTGTGATTTGTACCACCCGTGCCAAGCACTCGCTGATTTTTTAACGCTTCAAGAAGTACATGGAGATGTAAGTGAGCTTAAAGTTGCTTACTTAGGTGAAGGTAATAACGTAACTCATTCATTGATGTTGTTAGCAGCTACACTAGGTACAGATTTTGTAGCTGTAACACCAAAAGGGTGCTCACCAGATTCACAAATACTTAAAAAAGCAGAGCAGATTGCAGCAATGAACGGTGCATCAGTTATGGTGAGCGATCGCGTTGAAGCTGCTGTTGGCGCAAATGTTGTTTACGCAGATACTTGGGTATCAATGGGTAATACAACACCAATTGAGCAAGTTAAAGCCAAGTATATGCCATATCAGCTAAATCAGGCATTGCTAGATCAAACTGGTGCTACGACGGTATTACACTGCCAACCGGCGCACCGTGAATTTGAAATTACCTCAGAGGTAATGGATGGTCCAGCATCTAAAATTATTCAACAAGCAGAGAATCGTATGCATGCGCAAAATGCTCTGCTAGTTACATTATTAAATCCAAATTTTGTTAAGGAACACCTATGAGTTCAATTAAAAAAGTCGTTTTAGCCTATTCAGGTGGTCTTGATACATCGGCTATTGTGCCATGGTTAAAAGAAAACTACGGCTGTGAAGTTGTTGCGTTTGTAGCAGATGTAGGTCAAGGGGCAGAAGAACTTGAAGGCGTAGAAGCTAAAGCAATTGCCTCTGGTGCATCTGAATGTTATGTAGTTGACTTAAAAGATGAAATGGTAAGTGATTACATTTACCCAACACTTAAAACGGGCTCAATTTATGAAGGCACTTATTTATTAGGTACCTCTATGGCGCGCCCAATTATAGCTAAAGCGCAAGTTGAAATAGCGCGTAAAGTAGGTGCCGATGCACTTTCTCATGGTTGTACTGGTAAAGGTAATGACCAAGTTCGTTTTGAATCATGCTTTGCAGCACTCGCACCTGATTTAAAAGTAATTGCGCCATGGCGTGAGTGGGACTTATCGAGCCGTGAGTCATTACTTGATTACTTGGCGGAGCGTGACATTCCGTGCTCAGCATCAGCGACAAAAATTTACAGCCGTGATGCTAACGCATGGCATATTTCACACGAAGGTGGCGAGCTTGAAGACCCATGGTGTCAACCAACTGAGCAAGTATGGACATGGACTAATTCTCCAGAGCAAGCACCAGATAAATTAGAACTCGTAACTTTAAAAGTTGTTGAAGGCGAAGTGGTTGCTGTAAATGGCGAAGAACTTAAACCATATGACTGTTTAGTTAAATTAAACGATATTGCATCACCTCATGGTGTTGGTCGTGTTGATATTGTAGAAAACCGTTTAGTAGGCATGAAGTCACGCGGTTGCTACGAAACGCCCGGCGGTACAGTTATCATGGCAGCACTTCAAGCAATTGACGAGCTAGTACTTGATAAAGCAAGCCGTAAATGGAAAGAAGTGCTGGGTGGTGAATTTTCGCATTTAGTATATGACGGCCGCTGGTTTACACCACTTAAAGATTCTATTTTAGCCGGTGCAGAAGCGCTTTCTAAAGTGGCAACAGGTGAAGTCGTACTTAAATTATATAAAGGTCAAGTAACTGCGGTTCAAAAGCAGTCGCCAAATAGTTTATATAGCGAAGCATTTGCCACATTTGGTGAAGATGATGTGTATGACCAATCACACGCTGAAGGCTTTATTCGTTTATTCTCGCTTTCAAGCAGAATTTCAGCACTCGCTAAAAAGTAAATTATTACGCCCCTGTAAAAGGGGCAATACAGGGTTTGGAGATATTTCATGGCATTATGGGGCGGACGTTTTTCTACGGGTCCAGATGAGGCGTTTAAGCAATTTAACGACTCTCTTCCCTTCGATTATCAGTTAGCAGAGCAAGACATTATCGGCTCTGTGGCATGGGCTGGCGCACTTGAGCAAGTTAATGTGTTATCGAGTGATGAGCACAAAGAACTCGTTGCAGCATTGTATGAGTTACTTGAAGAAGTAAAAGCTGATCCACTCGCTGTAGCTACATCGGGCGCAGAGGATATTCACTCGCATGTTGAAGCTGCATTAATCGAAAAAGTAGGTGATTTAGCTAAAAAATTACATACAGGCCGAAGCCGTAATGATCAAGTCGCAACAGACTTTAGATTATGGTGCCGTGATACCGCTGAGCATATTTTAAAAGCAATTGAGCAACTTAAAGGCGAGTTTGTATCTTTAGCTGAGCGTGAACTTGGTACTATATTGCCCGGTTATACTCATTTACAGCGAGCACAGCCAGTATTATTTAGCCACTGGTGTATGGCTTACGTAGAAATGCTAGAGCGTGATGAAAGTCGCTTGCAAGACGCGAAAGCGCGCATGAATTTTTGTCCACTAGGAAGTGGTGCATTAGCCGGTACTGCTTACCCAATTGATCGTCAAGCACTTGCGCAAGGTTTGGGTTTTACTGGTGCGACTAAAAATAGTCTTGATGGCGTCTCTGATCGCGATTTTGTTGTAGAGTTATTAAGCTGTGCATCGATTTCGATGATTCACTTATCGCGTATGTCAGAAGATTTAATATTTTATAACTCGGGTGAAGCTGGTTTTATAGAGCTTGCAGATAACGTGACATCGGGCTCATCGCTTATGCCACAGAAAAAGAACCCTGATGCATTAGAACTTATCCGTGGTAAAACGGGTCGTGTATTTGGCGCGTTTAGTGCGATGATGATGACCTTAAAAGCACTCCCTCTTGCTTACAACAAAGACATGCAAGAAGATAAAGAAGGTATATTTGACGCTATGCCAACATGGCTTGCGTGTATTCATATGGCACAAGCTTGTATTAAGGGCGTTAAGGTAAGAGGAGATCGTACACTTGCTGCTGCTAAAGGCGGTCATGCTAATGCAACAGAGCTTGCTGATTATCTCGTCGCAAGAGGCGTACCTTTTAGAGAGGGGCACCACATTGTAGGCGTCCTTGTTCAGCTTGCTATTAGCGAAAATAAAACGCTAGAAGAGCTTTCGCTTGAGCAATACAAATCAGTTAATGATGTTTTTGAAGACGATGTATACCCGGTATTAGAAATTGATGCGTGTATAAAAGCGCGCCAAGCTCTTGGCGGCACATCGATTGAGCAAGTAACTGGTGCAATTAAAGAAGCCAAAAAAAAACAGCAAATAACGGTTCGTGATGCAAATCTAGATGACGTTGAATCTATAGCTAAGCTCATTCAGCATTGGGCTACAGTTGGCGAAAATCTACCTAGAGCTAAAAGTGACATGGTGCATTCTATAAATGAATTTGCGGTCACTGAAATTAACGGTAAGGTATCGGGCTGTGCCTCGCTGTATATATATGATACAGGTCTTGCTGAAATTCGCTCTTTAGGTATTGATCCTCAAAGCGTTGTTACTGGGCAGGGGCGGCAACTCGTTGAGCATTTATTAATTAAAGCTAAAAAACTGGCGTTGAATAGAGTGATTGTACTAACGCGTGTGCCAGACTTTTTCGAAAAGCAGCGCTTTACCTTTTGCACTAAAGACAGTTTGCCAGAAAAAGTAATGAAAGATTGTGAGCTTTGTCTTCGTAAAGAGAATTGCGATGAAGTTGCTATGGAATTTATTTTAAAGCCAAGTAAAAGTGTGGAGATCCCGTGTAAATACGTGGCTTAAACTCCCTGGATACAAAAAACGTACGGTTATCCCTGTGCGTTTTTTTATATCTAAAACAAACTGGTTTGATCTGTTGTATTTTTTAAAGTGTCAAATAAAGTTGGCATACTGGTTGCTTTATTATAGGTGGGTGGCAAAAATGGCTACCTAGATTAAAACAGGTAACATGTTTACCTATACAATGGTGTGATAAAAGTTGCGCCAAATATAACTTTATAAGGATAAATCACATGCAAATTTCAGCGAATAGCCAAGTACAAATGCAAGCATACAATAAAACACAACAATTAAAGCCTGCAATGGAACAAACTGCTAGCCCTAAAACCCTACAATCTGATACAGTAAGTATTTCCCAAGAGGCGATTTCTGCAGCAAGCAGTGATAGCTTACAACGTGGTTCTATCATATTGCCAGGTGGTCTTCGCCCTAAGTGATTTTAAGGTTTTGAATGTTTTTAACTGAGTTATTTGGTTTTTTCTCGATTTCAGCTTTGACTATGTGGGCTTTTCTAATGGCCTTCTTCTTTAATGTTTTTGTTTATAGCTTAGATGTTAAAAGAGGCACAACTTTATTACTCAGTTCATTCATTATGATGGTTTCATATTCATCATCTGATTATTTCTTAACTTGGTTATCTATCTATAATATTACCTATTTAGATTGGGTTATTTACGATTTGGCTACTATTATATGTTTATTTATATCTTTAGGCTTTATTAGAAAAACTTCGGACTCTTTTTTATATTTAATAATAGGATTAAGTATAAACTTACTTTTAACTTTATCTATGCATATAGATATGTTTATCTATGGTAATCAAAAACCGTGGATATTTTGGGATATTTATACAATATCAGTTTTCATTATAGATTTAACAATGGTTGTAGCTCTTATCGTTGACAGAGACTTCCTAGGTCTTCATAAGTTAAAGAGCAAAACCCTCAGTTACTTCAAATCAAACGATACCCACAAATTAATCTAGTTTAAAATGTACGTTACTGAAGCCTTAATGGATTATGTAGGAGCTTTCTCCCAATGGGGTTTCTTAATGGCTTTCTTATGCTGTTTAGCTACTAATATAAATAAGGAAAGTAAGTCTCCTGTTTATTTATCTGCGCTTATGCTCTGCTCATATATTTTTAGTGGCTACATAGATTTATTAGAAAATTTATATTTAAGCTGGGCACTCTACGATTTCATTACAATTTTAGCTCTGTTAACTTTACAGTGCATCAAAGTACTCCAACGTTCTGTAGCTTTTCACTTAATCATAATTTCGTTAACAATAAATGCTGTACTCACCCTCGTAATATATTATGACCTATACGTTTTATATAACTATGAGCCTTGGTGGTATTGGAGTGTTTATTCTGTTGGTGTAAATATGTTCGATGTTTTAATGATTCTTTCACTAGTATTCAATAAAAATACCATTTTTAAAAGAGGGGCTGAATTGAACTTTAAAAAGTTGAAAAATATTGAATGAACTTTTAATTAGCCCAACAGTTTCTTTGTACATAGGTGCATTTGTACAATGGGGATTCCTTATGGCCTTTTTGTACTCCCTTGCTCATTCGATTAATAAGTCTAATAAAGAAAAAGTGTATTTGTCTTTGGTTATGAGTGTTTCATATTCATTTAGTATATTTACAAATATGAATACGGTAACTTATCTTGATTTTTTATGTTTTGATATTTTAACTATTATAGCTCTTACACTTCTAAGGCGATTTCTAAAAAGGGATGTTGCCTATATATATCTTCTAACTGGTTTGACTATAAATTCAACCCTGCACCTTTTTATGCACTATGATATTTATGTACTAGATAATGTTGATTATTGGTGGCTTTGGAATTTTTATTTAATAGTTATCAATTTAGTCGATCTCACAATGGTAACTATTCTCTTTTTTAATAAAGACTTTTTAGGTTTGGTTGCATTAAAACGTTATTTATTTGGCAGTACAAAAAGCATTCATAAAAAGGTTGAATAGAATGGAGGATCTATTTTGGCAATTAAATTCAATTAATGAATATTTTGGAATACTTATTACATGGCTTTTTGTTTTTGCTTTTTTGTTCACTCTATCAATTGCTATTAATAAGCAAGATAAAAGCCGAGTTCACCTTTGCTTTATTATGATGGCTTCGTACACATCTAGTTTATTTATGGACATAACTACTGCAGCTCCACATTTAAAGTTGTTTATATTTGATGTACTAACAATTGCCGCTATTTTTATGTGGCGTATTTTTTTAGGACGTAAAATACCGTACGGATTTTATTATCTTATTGTAGGGCTTTGTATCAATGCCTCACTGTTTATGGGCATGTATATTGATAATACTCTTTATGGCAATTGGGACTTTTGGTGGCTGTGGATGCTGTATGGTTTCTTTATGCCTGTTATTGATATTACGATGGCACTAATATTAATTATCAATAAAGACTTACTGAAGCTGGTTTGGTTAATTAAAAAATTAAAGACATCATCTATATCAAAGCTAAATTAGCGCATACGAGTTATGCGCTAACGCAGTAAATTACTATTGGGCACCACAGCCCAATTTAGTTTTTAGCGCTTTGACAATTACAGGGTCCACAAACTCGCTTACATCACCATTGTGACGTGCTACTTCTTTAACGAGTGTTGATGAAATAAATGAATTTCGCTCTGCGGGTGTTAAAAATACACTTTCTAAATCGGGGTTTAGGCGACGGTTCATATTTGCGAGCTGAAATTCATAATCGAAATCAGATACAGCCCTAATACCACGAATAAGCACATTAGCATTATGATCGCGCGCAAGGTCAGCCAGCAAGCCTGAAAATCCGATAACTTTAACATTACCCAAATGGCTCAAAATGGTATTAGCAAGTTCAACACGTTCTTCTAGGGTAAAGCAGGGTTTTTTACTTGGGTTGTGGGCAACAGCAACTAATACGGTATCAAACATTTTTGCAGCACGATGAATCAAGTCTGTGTGCCCATTGGTAAGCGGATCAAAAGTGCCTGGGTAAATTGCAGTAACGTTCATAATATTCACTATTTATTATTTTAGCGTTAGTTTAACAGTGTTTAGGGCACAAATCAGCTTTGCCCAAATAGATTATTTACTCAGTTCCTAATGATGGTTAAGGAGTAAGTGTGTTTTAATCGATAATATTTGTTTATACTGCGTGGCCTATTTTTAGTGTAATGTAGTGCATAAGATAATTAGAGTATTAGCGTATGAATACCAAGGATAAAATAATACACACCAGTATTTCGTTATTTAACGAGCAAGGTGAGCGTGCAATATCAACCAATCATATAGCGTCGCATTTAGGAATGAGCCCCGGTAATCTTTACTACCATTTTAAAAATAAAGAAGACATTATTCGTCATATATTTGCGTTATATCGCGATCATTTAAGTACGCAATTTAAACCTATCAACAAAAATGACGATGCATTTAACCACTTAACAGCTTATTTAGATTCGTTGTTTGAATTGATGTGGCGCTATCATTTTTTTTACGACAACCTCGGCGATATACTCGCCAGAGACGCTGATTTGAAGCAAGCTTACATTGATTTCCAACTCGAATTATTAGAACAAGTGCGAAAAATTATACTGGGGCTTCGCGACAGTGAAATGATTGCAATTGATGAGCAAGATGTCATTGATTTAGCACATACGCTTAAGTTAACGGTTAGCTTTTGGACGCCTTATATTAAAGCGCGTAGGCCAAGCGGTACCCTTGCTGAGCAAGATATATATCACGGTATTTTAAAAGTACTCACATTGTTTAGAGCGTATAGTACTGATAAAAGTATCGATAAAATGAACCTGCTACGCAAAAAATACACTGAATTAGCACAACACGCGCAAACTGTTGCCTAATCGCTAGTCATTGGCTGTTTCCTAGACGCTGAATTTTTTGCTATAATCGCGCGCCAAATGCCTGGGAGCGCGAATTCCCGCAGTCTAAGAGTGAACTATGCTTAAATTTATCGTCAAACTACATCCTGAAATAGCCATTAAAAGCCGTTCAGTCCGTAAACGCTTTACTAAAGTGTTAGAAAATAACATTAAAATTGTATTGCGCCGTGTTGACGAAAAAGTACAAGTTAGAAATAACTGGGATAATATTTCAGTTGTTACAAAGCTTGAAGATGCGCAAGTTCGTTTAGATTTTATCGATAGCCTTAAACGCATACCTGGCATCGTTCAATTTATTGAAGTAACCGAAACACAATTCGAAACTCTTGATGATATTTACCAAAAAACAATAGCGTTAGTTGGGCATACAATTATAGGTAAAACCTTTTGTGTGCGTGCTAAGCGTATAGGTCAACATGACTTTACCTCAACTGATTTAGAGCGTTATGTTGGTGGTGGATTGAATCAACATATTGAAGGCGCAAGCGTTAAACTTAGCCGTCCAGAAGTAACAATACGTTTAGAAGTAAAAGACGACAAAGCTTACATTGTTTCGCAAACGCATTTTGGTATGGCTGGTTTTCCACTACCAACGCAAGAAGACGTGCTTTCTCTTATGTCAGGTGGTTTTGACTCTGGCGTAGCAAGTTACCAAATGATTCGTAAAGGCGCACGTACGCACTTTTTATTCTTTAATCTAGGTGGCGCAGCGCACGAAATTGGTGTTAAGCAAGCAAGTTACTACTTATGGAAAAAATACAGCTCTACACATAAAGTTAAATTTGTAACGGTTGATTTTGAACCTGTTGTTGCTGAAATTTTAGAAAACGTTGAAAACAGCCAAATGGGTGTTGTGCTTAAACGTATGATGATGCGAGCTGGAAGTGTAGTGGCTGAAAAGTTAAACATTCAGGCACTTGTCACTGGTGAAAGTATTGGCCAAGTATCTAGTCAAACATTAGCGAATTTAAGCGTGATTGACCGTGTTACTGAAACGCTTATTTTACGCCCGCTAATTCAAAATGATAAACAAGAAATTATTAATCTTGCTCGCCAAATTGGTACAGCTGAAATGGCAGAAACAATGCCTGAATACTGTGGTGTTATTTCTAAAAAACCGACAGTTAAAGCCAAGATTGAAGTAATAGAAGCCGAAGAAGAAAAGTTCGATTTTGATGTGCTAGATACCGTAGTAAATAACGCACGTATAATGGATGTGCGTGATATTGACGTTGAAGCCAAACAAGAACTTAAAGAAGCGGAATCGGTTGCTGATTTACCTTTAGGCTCTGTGGTAGTTGATATTCGCTCACCAGAAGAAGAAGAAGCTGCACCGCTAGAAATCGACGGTGTTGAAGTGGTGCATTTACCGTTCTTTCGTCTGGCGACTAAGTTTGGTGATTTACCAAAAGACACCGACTACTATTTATATTGTGACAGAGGCGTAATGAGCCAACTACAGGCACTTATGCTGCACGAACAGGGCTTCGAAACTGTAAAAGTTTATCGCCCGTAAAGTTAAAGCTTATGTAAGCGTGGTTTATACCACGCTTTTTTTTGCCTTAATTTTGACAAGTAACTCATCGTTGTAAGGCGTTGGAATACCGTGAAGTTTACCTTGCTGGTTAATATAGCCGCATATAGCTGAGATTTCAGTTTCTCTGTTATACGTTAGATCTTGCTGCATGGATGAGTAATTATTTGCGGTTAACTCCATTATTTTATAAGCGGTATTGAGTGCTTTAATTAATGGAATATTAAGCCCTTGAGCCTTTGCAATATTACATGCTTCAGTGAGTGCATTAAAAATTATTGTATTGTATTTAGGTGCACGTAATTCGCCATTTCTTACATTACTTAAAGCGCTTAATGGGTTAATGGCAATATTTACGAGTAGTTTTTCAAAACGAAGCTGCTGAATATTATTAGTAAATGTTAGGTTGGGTATTACTTTAAAAATATCAGCTATTGGCGCACTATTTTGAAGTGCTAGCTCATTACAGCCACCAATAACGCTTTGTCCTTCACCAGTGTGTTGCACAATATATTGGTTTGATTTAAAGCCCGCTATGCTTGTCGTTAAAAAGTAGAGTGCTTGATGGGTGTTTAGTTGGCTATTTACCTCATCAACATTACCCATTCCGTTATGCGAAAGTACAATAGAGCAATGAATTGGTAAAAATGGCTTTATTTGTGAAAACGCATCAAGTACTTGAAAAGCTTTAACAGTAAATAAAACAACATCAAATTCAGCAGCTTTATTTAGCTGATTTAATGAAATAAATTGAGCGTCAATTTTTTTAGAGGTGCCCTTACCTCGACTATAAAAGCGGGTATTTGTTGGGCTTTTACGAGTTAAAACACTGACATTATGCGATGCGCTTAAAAAGTGGCTAAGTAATAAGCCAATAGCACCATCGCCAACGATTAAAATATTAGCCATATGGGTTCTTTTTTCGAGATGTAAAAATTACTCTAAGTAAAAAGTAGCTTGCAGCACCTGCAAAATCAGCAAAAAAATCACCGAGTGATGCCTGCCTATACGGGAGTGCGTCTTGCATTATTTCTATAGATGCGCCATAGCCTGCCAATAAAAGTATTTGCGCATATAAAGGAAGTTTAAACGCTTTATCCATTATTATGGCTAGTATAAAAAAAATCCCAAAATGAGCGACTTTATCAACATGAGGGAATAAATTTACAACGCCACCTTTTATTTCTTTAGCAAATAAAAGGGTAAAAGCCACAATGCTAATTAAAAAAATTGCTTGGTAAACACGCCTTGTCACGACAAATCCTAAAATCGCTTAAAAAAGAGACCGAAGTATATCAAACTAATTTAGTATCGCACCTGAACAAGGTGCAGAAAAATGTAAAGAATTATAATTTTAGCGTTATAATTGCCACATAAAATTAAGATTAAATAGTTAGGAGAAACCAATGCCTTCATTTGATATTGTATCTGAAGTAGAAATGAACGAAGCTAAAAATGCGGTTGATAACGCCAACCGTGAGCTAGAGACCCGTTTTGATTTTAGAGGTGTTGATGCATCTATTGAATTAAATGACAAAACAATTAAATTAAAAGCTGAAGCTGATTCTCAAGTTATGCAATTGTTTGATATTTTGGCAAACAAAATCTCTAAGCGTGGTATGGATGTATCAAGCTTAGAGCTTCAAGATATTACTCGTGCAGGTAAAAATGTATTTCGTAACGTTGGCTTAAAGCAAGGTATCGAAAAAGACATGGCTAAAAAAGTAGTTAAGGCCATTAAAGACTCTAAAGTTAAAGTTCAAGCCGCTATTCAAGGCGAAGAAGTACGCGTTACTGGTAAAAAGCGTGACGATCTTCAAGAGGCTATGCAAGTAGTGCGTAGCGCTGAGCTAGGTCAGCCTTTTCAGTTTAAAAACTTTCGCGACTAAAGTACACCAGCTAGAACCTAGCTAACGAGTGTGTAAAATGTATTAATAAAAGCTAAGCAGCAATGTTTGGCTTTTTTTGTGAGGTTATTTTTCGTATTTATCATAGATGAATCTATCTTTAGCTGTATAGACGTCCATTGACATTTATAAACAAAATACCCACAATAGCGGCATATTTTCAAGGTGCTTGCTAGCCACTTCATGTAATGATTTTTTTAGCAGGATAATCGGGAAGTTGGTGAGTTTTCATGATGACTACAAGCCCAACACTGCCCCCGCAACGGTAAAGTATTGCATGTTTTATATGCTTGCTGAGTCCGGAGACCGGCCTTGATGCAATCTTACTTACTTAAACCTTTGCGGTGGGCAAAGGTAGGGGACATCATGTTAAACAAAACAACTCTAGGCGTTGCAATTTCTGCTGCGCTTTCATTTTCTGTGTCTGGTGCAGAGCAATCAATTGAAAAAATAACCGTTACAGCTAATAAGTTTGAGCAATCAATTAACGACGTTTTAGCGAGTGTAAATGTTATTGAACGTGCTGAAATAGAAGCAAGTAACGTACGCGATTTACCTACACTTTTAAGCACGCGAGTGGGTTTTCAGGTTAATCCAAACGGTGGTTTTGGTCAAAATACAGGTGTGTCACTTCGTGGTACGGGTTCTGGCGATACGTTGATTTTAATTGACGGTGTACGTACAGGCTCAGCAACACTTGGTCAAAAAGCACTAAATAATGTCCCTCTAAATAGTATTGAACGCATAGAAATTATTAAAGGCTCTCGCGCGGCTGTTTATGGCTCTGATGCACTCGCTGGTGTTATTAATATTATTACGCGTGAGTCAGATAACTTATCCCTAAGCGCTACATTTGGTTCTGACTCTTATCAAAATTATCAAGTGGCAGGCTCTGTAAAATCAGATGATATAACAACAGCATTTAACGCAGGCTTTGAAAAAACAGATAACTTTGATGCACTGCAAGGCGTAGCACCAGATGAAGATGGCTATGAAAATAAAAACCTTGGTTTTAAAGTAAATTACACCGATGCACATTACGGCGACTTTAAGTTATTAGGCCAATACAGTGAAGGCTATGCAGATTACGACAGTCGCTTTAGTCCAGCCACAAGTACTATAGAAACAGGTGATTTTAAAAACTATCAGCTTTCTGCAGGTTGGAGTAAAAACTACACTAACCAAACGCATAGTATTGATTTAGCGCTTTCAACAGATGATTCTCACGATACCTCAGCATTTGGTGTAAATGATTTTATAACGAAACGTGTGCAATTTGATTATAACGGTCAATATATATTATCTGAAGAGCTTAATATTAGCGGTGGTGTTAACTGGTACAACGATGATGTATCGCACAGTTCAACGCAGTATGATATGCAAGAGCGTGATGTATTAGCAGTATTTGTTGGGGCTTATTACAACGCTGAAAAAGTGTTAGCTAATTTAACAATTCGCCAAGACGATGATGAACAATTTGGCGACGAAACAACATATACAGCTGCTGTGGGTTATCATTTATCTGAAGACGCCACGTTCCGCATAAGCCAAAGCACTGGTTTTAAAGCACCTACATTTAACGATTTATACTTTCCGGCTTTTCCTGGTTTTCCACCTTCATCTAATCCTGATTTAGAGCCTGAGAAATCATTAAATCAAGAGATTGGGTTAAATGTAGATTTTGATATAGCAAGTATTGACGTTGCTATTTTTAGAAATGATATTGAAGATAAGATATCTTTAGATTCTAACTTTTTTCCTATCAACTTAAATGAAGCACGCTACGAAGGGGTTGAATTTAGCTTATCTCAGCAGTTTTTTGGTTTTGATAGCAACCTTAACTTTGCTTACTTAAGCGCTGAAGACGAAGAAACGGGCGCAGAGTTGCGTAATGTTGCTAAACGTACTTTTAACTGGGAACTTGCAAGACAGTTTGGTGCGTTTGATGCAAGCTTAGACATGCAATACCGTAGCGACCGACAAGGTGCTGTGACTCGCTTAGGCTCTTATACACTTTGGAACTTAGCGGGTAATTATCAAGTAAATGAACATATTGAAGTTTCGCTTCGTGTAGAAAACTTATTTGATAAAGAGTATAACGCTGTTGATTCAAACGCTGATTTTACAACGGGTGAAGTGTATTACTACAACACGCCAGAGCGTCGCTTTTTTGCAGGCGCAAGCTACCAGTTTTAACGGTATTTATTAATATTAAAAAGCCCGACATATGTCGGGCTTTTTAATGTGTAGCTAAGTTTAACTACTCAAATTAGCTAGTCAGCTAAGAACTCTTTAAATACGGTTTCAAACTTGTGTAACTTAGGTGCTATTAAAATACTACAGTAACCCTGCTGTGGGTTTTCGTTATAGTAATCTTGGTGATAATGCTCTGCTGGGTAATACGTAGTGGCAGGGCTGACTTCTGTCACGATTGGCTCAGCAACATGGCTTTGCAGTTGAGCTATCATTTCGTTGGTTTGCTTAAGTTGAGCTTCATCGCGATAGTAAACCACACTTCTATATTGTGTGCCTATATCGTTACCTTGGCGATTCAATTGTGTTGCATCATGCAGTGTGAAAAACATTGCTAAGAGTGTTTCAAAGCTAACTACAGTCGCGTCAAATTCAATTTTAACAACCTCAGCGTGACCGGTTGTGCCTGAGCATACAGAATCATATGTTGGGTTATTTGTTTCACCGCCGGTGTAGCCAGAGCTTACGGTTAGTACGCCATTTACACGTCTAAATGCAGCATCTATACACCAAAAACAGCCGCCACCAAATGTTGCTACTTGCGTTGTTGAGCTCATAAGTATTCCTAAAATGTATATGGGGTTTAAGGGCGAGCATAAATTGTATGCGCCGCAACAACAAGGTTACGGCGCAATTAAGAGGCTAGATCTCTTCGAAAGGTTTTTCAGCGGCTTGTTTGTCTAATTTCTGCTGTAAAAACTCAGGTGATTGAGTGTTACGTGCAAGTGCATAATATGCAGCAGGTACAACAAAAAGAGTTAGTAGGGTCGATACAATAACCCCAGTAAACACGACCACACCTATAACCATACGGCTTTCAGCGCCCGGACCTGAAGCAAGTACTAAAGGTACCGAACTCATAACCGTAGTCAGCGAGGTCATAATAATAGGGCGCAAACGCTGAGTTGCTGCTTGCAAAATAGCTTCACTAAATTCAACGCCTTTATCGCGCAGTTGGTTAGTAAATTCTACAATCAAAATACCGTTTTTAGCACTTAGCCCTATGAGCATGACAATACCTATTTGGCTGTAAATATTTAAAGTAAGTCCTGTAGCCCAAAGTCCGAACATAGCGCCCATTAAACCAAGTGGTACGGTAAGCATAATGACGAACGGATGCATAAAGCTTTCAAACTGCGCTGCCAGTACTAAAAAGGTAACGGTGAGTGCAAGTATAAATACGTAGGTCATCGCTGATGCGCCTTCGTAATAAAGCTGCGACTCGCCTTTGTAATCTACGGCGCCATCTATATCGTTTTCTTGCGCGGCTACTTCGTTTAAAAAGTTAAGCGCTTGTTCAAGTGTATAACCGTCGGCTAAGTTGGCGCTTAAGGTAATTGCACGCATACGGTTGTAACGGTTTAAGCGCGATGCGGTTGCTTCTTCTTTTAAGCTTATAAGGCTATCAAGTGGAACTAGTTCACCGCTTCGTGATTTAAGGTATATATTTGAAATGTCAGTAGGGTTAGTAAAGTCTTCTTTAGTCCCTTTTAAAATTACATCGTATTCTTCACCACGGTCAATAAAGGTTGTAACACGGCGCTGGCCAAGCATTGTTTCAAGTGTACGGCCTACATCAGATACAGAAACACCTAAATCAGCGGCCTTGTTTTTATCTATGCTGACTAAAAACTGCGGAAAGGTTTCTTTATAATCATGATCGATTCTTACTAAACCTGGGTTTTGTTCAGCACGCTTAATTATACGGTCACGCCAATCGGCTAGTTGCGCATAATCATTACCTTGCAATACAAACTCAATTGGGCGAGATGAGCCACCACCGCCGATACCACGGCGCATAATGGCAAACGCACGTACATCGGTAACTTCTTGCATTTTACCGCTTATTTCATCCATTACTTCCCACGTTGAGCGTTTGCGTTTATCCCAATCGGCCATGCCAACAATTGCAACACCGCCGCTGCCACCCCAGCCAGGCACTCGGATAAGTACACGGCTTAGCTCACCCGCTTGCGAATAAGGCATTAAGCGCTCTTCAATTTTAGCCATATTAGCGGCGTTATTTTCGTAACTTGCGCCCTCAGGGCCGCTCATCATGATAAAGAATGTGCCACGATCTTCTTTTGGCGTTAGCTCAGAAGGAACTTGTAAAAACAACGAGTAACTAACAAAGCCAGCTAATAATAAGCTCACCGTTAAACCCCATTTACGGGTTATGTTGGTGGAGAGTGAATTACGGTAACTTACTTCAATTTTAGTAAACTGGCGGTCCATCCATTGACTAAATTTATTTGGTTTGTCTGATACTTTAAGTACTTTAGAGCACAAGGCTGGTGCGAGAGTCAGTGCTGTAACACTTGAGAAAAATACGGCAGCACTTACCGCCATAGCAAACTCAGTAAATAATGCACCTATACGGCCATCCACAAATACTAATGGCACAAACACCGATATTAGTACAAGCGTGGTTGCTACTATGGCAAAACCTACTTCACGCGCGCCTCTAAATGCAGCTAGTAACGGCGGCTCACCCAGTTCAATACGACGGTGAATATTTTCAAGCATTACAATGGCATCATCTACTACTAAACCAATGGCCAGTACTAAGGCAAGTAAAGTGAGTAAGTTAATTGAGTAGCCCATTGCCAACAAAAACATAAAGCTACCAACAAGTGCGACCGGTACGGTGACCGCAGGGATAAGCGTTGCTCGTATATTGCCTAAAAACAAAAATATAACGAGTACGACTAAACCCATAGAGATGGCAAGTGTGCTGTAAACTTCACTAATTGATTCTTTAATAAATACTGATGAATCGTAGCTGTCTTGAATTGTGGTGCCTTCAGGCAAGTTTCGTTTGATTTTTTCAAGCTCTCTGCGCGCGTTATCTACTACGGTAAGTGTGTTTGCTTTAGCTTGTTTTACAATACCTAGGCCAATCATGTTGCGCCCGTTACCACGAAATAAGCTTTCGTCATCGGCAGCTTCTAATTGTACGTCGGCAACTTCACCTAAACGCACTAAATAGCCTTCTTCACCTCGTTTAATAACAAGGTTTTTAAAATCGCGCTGATCTTTATAACTACGTGCGGTACGCACGGTAAAGTCGCGATCTATTGATTCTATTTCGCCGGCGGGTAATTCAACGTTTTCTGTACGCAGTGTATTTTCAATATCGCTTGAGGTAATACCGCGTGCAGCCATTGCTTGGCGGTTTAACCAAATTTTCATGGCGTATTGGCGCTCACCACCAATACGCACGTTAGATACACCATCTACAACGGCTAAACGGTCAACAATGAAACGCTGCGCGTAATCAGAGAGCTGTAACGAGTCCATTGTTTCGCTGTTTAATACAAACCAGGCGATTGGGCTTTCATCACTATTTGATTTAGACACTTCTGGTGGGCGTACCTGATCAGGCAAGCTATCAAGTGCACGTGCTACACGTTCACGTACATCGTTAGATGCGGCATCTATATCGCGGTTAATATCAAACTCAATGGTAATGTTTGAACGCCCATTACGACTTGATGAGTTAATACTTTTAATACCTTCAATACCCGAAATACGGTTTTCTATTATTTGCGTTATTTTGGTTTCTATAATTTCGGCAGAAGCACCAGTGTATTCAGTGCTGATATTTACAATCGGTGTTTCAATATCAGGGTATTCACGAAGCGGTAACATCGTAAACGCAACTATCCCAAAAGTGAGAAGTAGTAAATTAATTACAATGGCAAAAACGGGGCGTTTAACGCTAGTATCAGTAATTTTCACGTATTACCCCTTTACGCTTACTTTACTTCCAGAGCGAATTTTTATTAGCCCTTCAGTAACAATTTGCTGACCATCAGTTAAACCTTCGTCGATAGCAACCCAGCCATTATTTCTGCTTGCAACATGTACTTCAACTTTATTGGCTACTCCGTCTTGAATTTGAAAAACAAAGTGTTTGTCTTGTAAAGGGATAACCGCTTTTTCTGGCACCATTAAAGCTTGGTTGCTGCTTAGCTCAAGTGCTGTATTTAGTAACATACCAGGGCGAAGTAATCCTGATTTATTCGCAAAGCTTGCTGTTACTTCAACACTGCGTGTTACCGAATCAATACGTGAGCTAATATGCGTTACCTTGCCGTTAAATGTCTGCCCTGGGTAGGCATCGTTTTGGGTAAGTACTTTCATGCCCATGTTTAATTGTGCTAAATATTTTTCAGGCACTTTAAAATCAACTTTAATAATACTAATATCATCAAGTGTGGTGATTATTGTAGCGTTGTTTACGTATGCACCGACTGATATTTCACGTTTACCTAGCAGGCCAGAAAAAGGGGCTGTAATAGTCATTTCATTTAACTTAGTTTTAGCGCTTTCTAGTTGCGCCTCTGTTGCATCAACGCGAGATAGCTGCTCTTCTAACAATGACTTTGCAGTTGATTGAGAGCGTGAGAGTTCGGTTAAGCGGTTGAGTTGACGTTTCTCTTCTTGTAAATTAATGCCAAGCTCTTTAACTGCAAGTTGTTCTTGCTTACTTTGTAGTTGCACTAATTTTTGGCCTTTACTAACTAAGTCACCGTCTTTAAAGTAAATATCTGTGACATAATCGTTTTGGGCACTTTTAATATAAACAGCTTGGTTAGCACGTGCACTACCAATGGCTTCTATCATTACCGCGTTTTCTTGTGATGTCACCGTATGCGCAGATACCTGAGTAGACATTTTAGATAAGTCGGCTTGTTCACCATGGCTTGACGGTAAATATAAGTAAACGCTAAATATCAAAAGTAGCGTAATAATAAATGGAAAAAGAGCTTTGCCTGATTGTCTTGAGTACATCGTTTTCATACCTGAAAATTAATTGTAAGTATTGTACGAAATAAGACCGGAGAAAGGCGGTTATGTGTCTCATAAATTTGTGCGTTAAGCGTAAAAGTTAATGATCCTGATGCAGTGTCCCTCTTTTGTTACATATAAAGTGGTAAATATATGAATTTTAAAACATCCTGTAAGGCTTGTATAACTGCCCGCAAAGTTATTTTATGGGCTATTATTATGTTGATATTTTATATGGTGTTCTATCAGCATGGATAAAAACGATAGAAACCATGTGAAATACAGGGCACAAGGCGCACGTAATGGCATCGAAATATTAATAGTGGGTGCCATTGGGTTGGTGCTTATTATGGGTTTTAATTTATTACGTCCAGATAAAATAAGTATTGTTGAAGTTTTTTTAGTGAGTGCTTGTATCGGTGCTATTTTTATTGGGTTTTTAAAAACCCAAGAACCCTTCTATAGTTTAGTATTAAGTGAATCTAAACTTATATATCAGCATAAGTATGGAGCATGGCACCTTTTTCAAAGTAATTTTAGGTATAGTGGTATACCTAAGGTTGAGGACGGGGTTGAATACATTGAGTTAAATACTGTGGGTATCAAAGTAAATGATATTGATGAGTTTTTAGCAAGTTTATCACCTAGAATTGCAGGGAAACTGCTAATAGAACAACGACATTTATTTATGCAAGCTGTTCAAAAACATTGCAAAAATGGTCATTGCCCATCAGAATGGTTAATAGAAGATACACAGTATATCTCTCAAAGGGGAATAAGCTATAATGGGCTTATAGCTATGTTTGCAAATAGAACAAAGCACCTTCAGCTGTTAACAGGTTATGATTTATTGTTACCTGCCAGTGTATTAGATAGAGATATTTGGGCGTTTAGTGCTAACTTAAATAAGTGGAAGCAAAACCCCAGTCAGTTTATAGCGACGCAGAGTAAATAACGTAAATACTCTAGTGCGGTAGTAGGAATAGTAATGAGTCAAGACAGATCCTTTTTAAAAAGTGGGCGAAATACCATAATACATAAAGATAAAAAACACGATTTAGTGATTGTTAACTCTGAAATTCATCCGCGAATTAAAGTAACACAAAATGGCCTAGAGCCTTTTAAAGAAGAGTTGCCAAAAAATCGACGTGATGCAAAAGATCGTTATTTAGAAATAGTGTATGTTGGAAGCCCAGACGTGTTTGGTGAAGAAAAACAGCTATTGTTCATTCAAGCCTTAGATGGGCGTGAATACAAAGTAGATTACAGTAAAATCGGTACTAAGTTGTTTGTACGTATTCATCAAGATACTTATATGTAGCACTTTAATGGCATCTTTATTGCTTATGATTACACTATAGTAATTATTTGACATAAAAGGTGCTTTGTATGAAAGCGTTTGCTTTAATTCCTCTTATTGCTTTGCTTTGCGCATGTGGAGGCGGTGGTGGCAGCGATGATGCCGATGTAGAATCATCTGTTAATGCTGGAAACGATTTACAAGTTATTGAAAAAACCGATTTTTCCATTACAGCACAGGGTTCTCCTGCGGATGGAACTTTTACTTGGCAACAAGTAAGCGGTCCAAGCTTAGAAGGCTTTCCGTTAGAGGGAGCAGAACAAACGCTTACCGCACCAGATGTAAAAACTGACAGTGAAATAGTTTTAAGAGTGAGCTATCAAAGCTCCGGCACTAGCGCCGTTAGTGACGACATTTCCATCTCAGTTAGTTCTAATAACCAGCTTCCCCTTGTTACTGTTACACAAACATCGCCTGAAACACTTCCTTCTGTATACAAAGACACGGTCACTTTAAGTGGTCTTGAGTCAAGCGATCCGGATGAAAATGGCCAAATTGATAGCTATTTTTGGCAATTGCTATCGGGGCCTGAGTTAAATATTGCGAGCTTTAATGAGTCAACACTCAGCTTTTCTCATCCATTGCTTGAAAGTAACGTAAATTTATCTTGGCAGTTAACTGTTATAGATGATGAAGGCGGTGAGGCAAGCACTCAATATTCAATGACCCTCAACAAAACAAATGAATTAGTGGATGCAAATGCGGGTGCTGATCAAAATATTGAAGAGTTTGAGCAGGTAACACTTGATGCAACTAGCAGTGAAACCGTAACCGATACATACCAATGTAAATGGCAACAACTTACCGGTAATACCGAAACATTAAGCAATAGTAATCAGTGCACAACGACATTTTTTGCCTCAGATGTAGACACCGAGACCACATTGAGCTTTGAAGTAACGGTAACTGACTCAAAAGGACGTACAGACACAGATTCTTTATTTGTAGATGTATCGCCAAAAGCTCTCGGGCTTATAAATGATAGTGGTGTGGGTGAGTGCTATAACAATACCCAGCGTATTAATTGTGAAAGCGATGACTTTCCCGCGCAAGATGCAGAACTTGGCCGCGACAGCTTTGCAAATCGTTTGGATAAAGTAGGTAAAGGTAATTTAGCGTTTGATTATACGAAGTTAAATGAATTTGCCGATGAAGTGTCTGACACCAGCAATAGTTTTAGTTGTATTCGCGATAACGTAACAGGGTTGGTTTGGGAGGTGAAAAGTGCGGCATCTGGCACGGTACCAAATACTTCGTTACGTGATGGTCAAAATCATTATTTTTGGGATGTAGGCAACACGACCTTTACAGATACAAGTTCAGCGAATAGTACGTGCCCTGATAATACAAGTTGTGGTGTACAAAGCTATATAAACGAAGTAAATGACTTAGATTTTTGTGGCGGTACGAACTGGCGATTACCTAGTTATACAGAGCTTTTAGGTTTAATTGATTACGGAAAACAAGGTCAAAGTGTATTAATTGACGAGGCATTTTTCCCTAATATGCCAAGTGAAAGTGCATTAAGCCATTTACGTTACTGGACCTCACAAACAGCAGCTGATGGTACAAGTTTATCGCAAGCGTATATTATTGATATGAGTGATGGTAACGATCTTGCTTATCCAAAAGAAAATACTGCTTATGTACGTTTAGTTAGAAGTCGTTAGGAGAAAATAATGAAATTAAAATTACTCTATGCAATAGCAACTATAAGTTTGAGCTTTAATATTGCAGCGGCGCAAACGTGCTACGACGGTGCAGATACCACAACACCGACAGATAGATTTACTATAAATGCAGATGGCACAGTGTCTGATAGCGAAACTGGCCTTATGTGGCAACGCTGTAGTTATGGGCAGACTTACAATACAGAGACACAACTTTGTGAAGGCTCAACACCTTCTCTCACTTGGCAAGAGGCACTACGCGGTGCTAAAAATGATACAACCGCAGATCACGATGATTGGCAAATGCCTAACATTAAAGAATTGGCGAGTATTTTAGAGCACAGTTGCACAGAGCCGAGTATTAATGAAACTGTATTTTTTGGCACTAAGCTTCAAAATTATTGGTCAAATACATCGGGTGTGAGCACAATGAGCTCTGCATGGGTCTATCAGTTTGATAGTGGCCTAAATAGTTTGCATGCTAAAACAAGTAATGTGTATTTACGATTAGTGCGCTATGAAAAATAAAAAAGTGTAAATTTAAAGGTATGAAGCGCAACTTTAAAACAGCTGCGCTTTTTTGTTTTTCATAAATTTACGTTATTTCAATAATAAAGCACTCACAGTGTTGTCACTTAGGGGCTTTTTTTGCCATTATAGGCCGTGATTTAATTATGAAGGAACATCACGGTGTATTTAAGCTATTTTGGCCTGAACGAAAAACCTTTTTCTATCTCGCCTAACCCCCATTACTTGTTTTTAAGTGAACGGCACAAAGAAGCCTTAGCGCACCTTACCTATGGATTGGGTGAAGATGGCGGCTTTGTATTATTAACGGGCGAAGTGGGCACCGGAAAAACCACGATCACTCGCAGTATGCTTGAGCAATTGCCTGAAAATACCCAAGTCGCAATGATCCATAATCCAGCACTTTCGGAGCTAGAGTTATTAGCCAGTATTTGTGATGAGCTTAATATTAGTTACGATACTAATAATTCGACGCTTAAAAGCCTTACCGATATTATAAAAAAGCATTTAGAGACTAATAATAAATCGGGTGGTCACACCATACTTATCATTGATGAGGCACAGTTACTTGCTCCTAATGTGCTTGAGCAATTGCGCTTGCTGACAAATATAGAAACCGATCATAAAAAGCTATTACAAATAGTGCTTGTGGGCCAACCTGAACTCCAAGAGCTTTTAAAGCGCAATGAATTAAGACAACTTGCTCAGCGAATAACAGCTCGTTACCATTTATTGCCGCTTACGCAAGGCCAAACCGTGGCTTATATAAAGCATCGTTTGCACGTTGCAGGGTGCGATAAAGGGATTTTTTCGATGGATGCGATGCAAGCAGTTCATCAATTAACGGGTGGTGTGCCGCGCCTAATGAACTTGGTGTGTGAACGTGCTTTAGTGGGCACATTTGCAAAGCAGCAGTTGATAGTTGATGGCGATATAATAAAAAAATCAGCACATGAGTCATTACCAATGGATTTTGTAGCGCCAGTTAATGAAGCGAACAAGGGAACATCATTTGTATCATACAGCTTTGCTTTCGCTGCTTTATTTGCCGTAGGTATTGGGCTTTCATTTATTTTATAGTTAGGTAAGTTATGTCTTATTTATTAGATGCGCTAAAGCAGTCGCAGCAATCAGATATGAGTGCTGAGCAGTACGACTTGCAATCAGAACAGTTAAAACAGCAGCAAGCACTCAAGCGTTATAGGCGATTAGCATTAGTTTTTGGTACAAGCTTAGGTGCTTTTATTGCTGTCGCTGGTGGCTTTACTGTCGGTAAGTGGTTTCAAAGTTCTACCTTATTAAACGCAGCGGGACCCGCTGTAATTAAGGTGGTTGAAAGCGAAAAATCAGCACCTAAAGAAGATGCTAAAAAAATAGATACTGAAGTTGAAAAGCAGCAAGTAGCTAAGTTAGAGCCTGCAAAAGTAGCTCCAACAAATACTGCAACAATTGAAGGTCAACTTGTGCATGTGCAAACCCCCAATGGTGTACAGCAAATGTTATTAACCCCAAATGGCCAGTATATTCCTATGCCGTCGAGCCAGGTCACGAGCGCAGCAGGTTATAATCAGCAAAATATGCAACAAGTAATGCCGGTTCAAAATTATAATCAGCCAGCGTTTAACCCACAAAATAATTACAATCCAAATAATGCACAAAATACTTCGGTATTCGGGCAAAATCAAAATACCGCATCGGCTCAACTAGATATGAGTAAATATAAAGTACTGGGTAAGCCAATTAATGGTAGTAATCAATCTCAACAAGTGAGCGATCCTGAACTTGATGCCGTGCCTACAACACTTAAAAATGCATTTGCGCAAGCGATACAAGATGTCGAAAAAAATCAAGATTATGAAGTTACTCAAGCATCAAAAACGTCATCACGTGTTGAGCCTGTGGAGCTACTGCCTGATGGTTTGCAATCAATGTTGCCTAGTATTAAATACCAAGCGCATATTTATTCATCCAGTGCTGATAAACGTTGGATAAAGTTAAATGGACGAGAGCTACATGAAGGAGAGAGTATTGGTGCGCTAACGGTTAGAGAAATAACACCAGAGCAGAGCGTCCTTGATTTTGACGGTTACGAATTTAGTTTAAAAGCATTGCAAGATTGGCCGCAATAAGCGACCACTCTATGGCAGTATTGAATTTTTATAAAAACGTTCTAAATCAATATTATATTCTTTTGGTTTAACAGTAGATTCAAGGGTATCTAAAGTCTTTTTATTGGCTAAATCTATATCTTGTACTTCCGTATAACGGCTGTGTTTAGCGCTGTAAAATGTTTTTACTATCGGTTTTAGTGGCGATGCAGGGTTGCTTTCAGTCACTAGTCCGACTTTTTGGCTTGATAACCTTACTAAAGTCCCAACCGGGTGAATACCAATGCATTGAATGAATTTAGTAAGCAGCACAGGGTCAAAGCTATCGGGGCAGCCTTCTTTTAATATTTTAAATGCTTTAATAGGTTCCATGCCAGCTTTATAAACGCGTTCAGCGGTTAATGCATCATAAACATCAACAATTGAAGCCATGCGCACATACTGGCTTATTTCATTGCCTTTTTTACCAAACGGATAACCTTTGCCATCCAAACGCTCATGATGCATACCAGCAATATCAACAGCGATTCCTTTTAAGCCAGACCCTTCTAAAATTTCTTTACTAAAAAGGGAATGTTTTTTCATTATTTCGAATTCAGCGTCGCTAAAACGACCCGGTTTATTGAGAATTTCGTCAGGTATTTTTATTTTACCAATATCATGTAACAAAGCACCTGTTGTTAATTGTTCGATAATCTCTTTATCTATTTCTAAGTGCTTAGCAAAAATACTCATTAAAATAGAAACATTAATAGAGTGCTCAAGTAAATAAGCATCTTTTTGACGCATTTGTGTAAGGCACGCTAACGCATCTTGATTTCTAAACACTGAATCCATAAAGCCACTTGCAAGCTCTCTAAAAGGGGCTATATCTATTTTTCGGCCAGCTTTTATTTCTTTAAATGCTTTGAGTTGAAGTGTTTTAGCTTCGTCATAAAGCTTTTTAGCTTTGCCCATTTCTTGTCCTGCACTGTGTGCTTTTTGCCAAGGGTCTCGTTTGATTTTTACTGCAGAAGTGCTTTCTGGCTCTTTTTCAGGAACTGTATTGACAAGGGTTTTATCAGGATCTATTTCTACTTCTAAGATCCCTGCTTTTTTTAGCTTATCAATATCCGCTTGAGTTTTAACCCAGCCTTGGCTTTTAACTTTAATGCGACCTGTTTGCTTAGTAACATGTTGTACAAACATACCAGGAAGTAATTGTGAAATAAGAATGGTTTTCAATTTAATAACTTATATAGTTTGACTAACTATAAAGTAACAAACTTTACGCTATTTACATAGTAAAAAGGCACCATTAGGTGCCTCTCGTGTCTATTAAGAAATTAGTTTTCTAATTACTCATCATCTTCAACAAGCGTCATTAGTGATGTGTTACCACCTGATGCTGTTGTATCAATACTGATTGTTTTTTCAGTAATAAGACGTTTGATTAACGTATCGTAATACTCAGAGCTAATTACTGGTAAAATAGCACCTTTACGCTGTGCTAGCTGCTGGCTAAAGTAGCCTAAGCGAGACGAGCGAGCAGCAACTACTGCACCTGCTAAATGAGGGTGAGCCAAGATAGCTTGTAACTGATTAGGTTTAGCTACTTGGAAAACACCTTCAGCAACACCTGTAGAGATAAATTTATCTTTAAAGGCAACAGCTTCATCATAAAACAGCTCAGACGCTACAGTAATTACCGTATTACCTGCGGCAATAGCGGTAATGATAGACAATGCCCAGAAGTTAAATGATGTGCTCTTATCTGCATAACACACGACACAACCACGCGCTTCTAGATGAAGTGTATTAGACTCACCCGTTGGCCCAGGCAGGGTAGTAAATTTACGCATGTGCTTTTCAAGGCGGTTAAGCTGTGCACGAGCTTCTGATAGTGTTAATGCCAAATCGTCTGCTAAATCGTCGATAATTTCTACCGTCGCGATTTTAGCAAGCAACTGACGTACAGCCGAAACACGGTCATTTAGCGGTGTTGCACGCCAAATCTTTTCATCGCGCATTGAGTTAGCCATTAGCTTTTTAACTTGTTCATTTGCACCGCTGTAGTGGTGTAAATCAAGCTCATCTGGCGTCAGGTTTGTCATTTGCACGTTATCTGGTGATGCCTTTTCTTTTACTAAACGTTGAAGGTAGTTAGGGCCACCGGCTTTAGGGCCAGTACCTGATAAACCACGGCCACCAAATGGTTGCACACCAACAATAGCACCAATCATGTTGCGGTTAATGTAAACATTACCCGCACGTGACATTTTAGCAAGGTATTCACAGCGCTCTTCAATACGTGAATGTACACCCATTGTTAAGCCATAACCTGTGTTGTTAATTTGATCCATCACATCATCAAGTTCGCTCGATTTAAAACGCACAATATGAACACATGGGCCAAATACTTCACGTTTAAGTACTGATAAGTCCTTAATTTCATATAAACGAGGCGCAAAAAAGAATGCACCATTTAATGTATTATCAGGAATTTTGCACTCGTAATGCAGTGTTGCATTACCTTTTAAGTACTCAACATGGTCGTTTAAGTTTTTAAGTGCTTTTTCATCAATTACAGGGCCTACATCAGTTGATAGTAACGATGGATCGCCAATGTGTAACTCAGCTAGAGCCCCTTTAAGCATATCGATGATGCCATCAGCTACGTCTTCTTGAATAAATAGAACACGAAGAGCCGAACAACGTTGCCCAGCACTTTGAAAACCAGAGCTGATCACATCGTCAACTACTTGCTCAGGAAGCGCCGTTGAGTCAACAATCATACAGTTTTGGCCACCAGTTTCTGCAATTAACGGAACTTGAATATCGTTACGTGCAGCAAGTGTTTGAGAAATTAATGTGCCTGTTTCAGTAGAGCCGGTAAACATAATTGCTTGAATGCGTTCATCAGGAACAATTGTTTTACCTACTTCACTACCACGAGCAATAACCGGTTGAACAACATGTTCAGGTAAGCCAACAGACAGCATTAGTTCAATTGCACGAAGGGCAATTAAGCTTGTTTGTTCAGCAGGTTTTGCTATTACTGTGTTACCTGTAACAATGGCAGCAGCAACTTGGCCTAAGAATATTGCAAGCGGGAAGTTCCACGGGCTGATACATAAAATAACGCCACGGGCTTCAAAGCGTTCATCTTGCGATAACTCTTCAGCGCGCGCCGCGTAGTAACGACAAAAATCAACCGCTTCACGCACTTCATCAATACCGTCTTGTGCTACTTTACCCGCTTCTTTAATACAGATAGCGACTAGTTCGTCGTGATGACGCTCTAAAATATCAGCAACGCGACGCAGTAAATTTGCACGTTCTTTTACTGATGTTTGCGACCATGATTCAAAAGCTGCTTCTGCGTTAGCCAGTAATACTTTCATCTCTTCGCCAGTTTGTAATTTAACGTGGCCGATGATTTCTTTATGATTCGCTGGATTTTTAACGGCTAATGAGCCTTCAGGTACTTGGCTTTGCTCAATTAAATGCTCATTAAACCAGCTTTCAAGATTCTCTTTGAAAGGGGTAATAACGTTAATGTCGGTTAAATCCATGCCTTTAGAGTTAGCACGTTCTTCACCGTATAAATTAATTGGCATTTTAATTTGCGTATTATACTTGTTACGTAAGCCTTGTAGTGTTTCTACAGGATCTGGTAATAGCGATTCAACAGGTTTAGATGTATCTACAATGGCATTTACAAATGATGAGTTAGCGCCATTTTCTAATAAACGACGAACAAGGTAAGCAAGTAAATCTTCGTGTTGACCAACAGGGGCATATACGCGGCACTGAATTTTTTCTTCGTTAACGATTTGATCGAATAATGATTCACCCATACCGTGCAAGCGTTGGAATTCAAAACCAGTGTTGTCGCCTTTTGCTACTTCTAAAATAGTCGCAGCAGTGTAAGCGTTATGTGTAGCAAATTGCGGATAAAGCACATCGCGCGCTTCAAGCATTTTAATTGCACATGCTTTGTAGGAAACATCGGTTGTGGCTTTACGTGTAAATACGGGGTAGTGATCTAAACCATCTTGCTGTGTGGTTTTAATCTCTGTATCCCAATAAGCACCCTTAACTAAACGTACCATCATTTTACGACCAACGCGGGTCGCAAGCTCGGTTAGCCATTCAATTACAAAAATAGCACGTTTCTGGTACGCTTGAACCGCTAAACCAAACCCTTGCCAATCACCAAGATCTTCATCACTGAATACCGCTTCAATTACATCTAATGAAATATCTAAACGGTCAGCTTCTTCGGCATCAACGGTAAAGCCGATATCGTATTTTTTAGCGGCAAGAGCAAGTTCTTTTAACTTAGGGACTATTTCTTCCATCACACGGTCTTTATGAGTGAACTCATAGCGTGGATGAATAGCAGAAAGCTTAACTGAAATGCCAGGGCTCTTAATTGGACCACGACCATTAGCCGCTTTACCAATTGAGTGTATAGCATTCATGTAGCTGTCAAAGTAACGCTTCGCATCTTTCATTGTGCGCGCGCCTTCGCCTAGCATATCGTAAGAATACACATAACCTTTTTGCTCTGTATCGGCAGCACGTTCAATTGCTTCGTCAATGGTACGGCCCATAACGAATTGCTTGCCCATAATTTTCATAGCAAAGTTTACAGATTTACGAATAACTGGCTCACCTAAACGACCAATGGTCTTTTTAAGCATACCAAACTGCTGTTCTTTCGTTTTGTCTGTGTAGTTAACCATTTTACCGGTAACTAATAATCCCCAAGAAGACGCGTTTACAAATAAAGAATCGCTGCTTCCTAAATGAGAGCTCCAATCACCTTTGGCCAATTTGTCGCGAATAAGTACATCTTGAGTTGCTTTGTCTGGTACGCGAAGCAGAGCTTCGGCCAAACACATTAATACAACACCTTCTTCACTAGAGAGTGAAAATTCATTTAAAAGTGCGTCAACACCGCCTTGTCCATCTTGCTCTTTACGAATGTTTAAAACAATCTGGCGGGCTCTTTCCCATGCACGGCTTCGTGCTTTTACGCCCACTTCTGCAAGCGGTAAAATATGATCGATAACCGCATTTTCGTCTATGCGGTAAAAGTCACGAATTTTCTGTCTAATAGGACAGTTAGTAGTTAAATCGCCGTTGAATAACATAAGCAACCCTCAGGAGTGTTTAGGATTTAAAGTAAAATTAATTACCAATAAATTATCAGTGATATTGTGAGTGCATTCTAATTAAAATTCCGCAGAATATGCTGGTTAAATTTCGCGATTTACGATAATTTACAGGGCATAAATTTAACTTATCCGCATAAAATTCTGTTATGACAATTCCAAATAGATTACGCATGCTAGATCGTATCGATTTAGCCATACTAGACGTTCTACAAAAGAACGGCAGAATTTCTAATGTTAACCTGGCAAAACAGGTTAACTTGAGCCCTAGCCCATGCCTTGATCGTGTTAAACGTTTAGAGCAAGAGGGCTACATAGAAGGCTATTATGCAAAACTTAGTGAAGCTAAGCTAAATCAAAGCTTAGTTGCTCATGTGCAAGTTTCGCTTGTTACCTCAAATACAGCCGTATTTAAAGTGTTTAGAGAGCATATTTTAAAAATTAAGCAAGTGGTTGAATGCGACATGGTTGCTGGTGGCTATGATTATTTATTAAAAATACGCGTGTCTAACATGGAAGAGTATAGACAAGTATTGGGGGATTTAGTTGATATACCGGGAGTCGGTACGCACCACACTTATATGGTGATTGAAAAAATTAAACAAGACGATGGTTTACTAATTGATATTTAGTTTGTTCTAAAATGTGTGAGCTTGCGGCTAAGCAGGCTCACACTTAAAACTAAATTAACTTTCTAAACCGTTTTTATTAATTGTAATAACGCGTTGAGGAAATGGAATTTCAATCTTAGCGTTGTTAATTGCTTTATAAACACCGCCGTTAATAGCCAGTTTGGTTTCGATAATTTTAGTAGTAGGCACCCAATATCTGTAGCTGATTGTAACACCGCTATCGGCAAAACGTTCAATACCGACCTGCGATAATGGGTTTTGTGCGACCAGTTTGTGCGCTTTAAGTACCTCTTCAATAAGACTAATGGCGCTATCAGAACATGCACTATAAGCTATGTCTATTTCACCTTTGACCAATGAGTAACTAAACGAGTTGTGAAGTATTTCGCCCACAATATGTTTATTTGGAATAGTAATTTCTACTTTTTCTTCATTGATTAAAATTGTGTAGCCAAGCTCAATTGTTTTAACTTGGCCGCTTACATTTTTAACTTCAATAGTATCACCAACAACAAAAGGTCGAGTGGCTATAATGGCAAGGCCTGCACCATAGTTAGAGAGCATTCCTTGTAGTGCTAAACCTGCACCTAAAGACGCAGCACCAATAGCTGCTACAAATGGCGTAACGCTGATACCTATTTTGCCAAGTGCAATAATTATAACCATTACAATTAGCAGTACTTTTACCACGCTACTGACAAAGTTAGTGAGCGTAATGTCAACATTATGGCGGGTCATTAACGCAGCTACAAATTTGGCAAGCTTTTGCGCTATCCACAAACCAATGAGGACGATAAAAATAGCACCGACAATTTGCATACTGTAGGTAACCATATACTCAGTAAGCATGGTGTAATATTTTTCAAACTGTTCGATTTCAGAACTGATCATAAAGCGCTCTATGTTAGGGCTATGTTGTATTTTTCCAACTATAGCAAAATGTTGACTAAAAATGGATATAACAGCGGTACTATAATCGCTGTTAGTAAAGCGCTTAGCGCCATTGCAACCGATGAGTAAGCGCCAACTTTTGGATGCTCGGCAATAGCAGCGGCAGTCCCAATTGCATGACAAGCTGTGCCCATGGCAACGCCTTGAGATTCGTGATTAAAAATATTAACGAGTTTAAAAAGCATAAAACCAAATAAAGCCCCTAGTAAACCAATAAAAATAACTAAAGCTGCAGCAAGTGAACTGATTCCACCCAATGAATCAGTGACGATTAAAGATATAGGTGTAGTGACACTGAGTGCGGCAACAGATGCACTTAGCTGCGCTGGCGCATTAAATAATATGCTTAGCAAAAATGCCACAACGGTTGCGTTAACAATACCTAAGCTACATGTTGCGACTATAAGTAATAGATTTTTTCGTACGTGTGTAAACTGCTGATATAAAGGAAGCGCTAAAGCGACAATTGCGGGCTCTAATAACCAGCTTAGTAATTTGCTGTGCGTGGCAAATTGCGTATAAGGCAAATTTAGATTAACGAGGAATAAAGCGATAATACTAATACTTAAAAATACGGGGTTGGTGAGCGATTTTAATACGCTATTTTTTATACTTTGGTTTACGGCCCTTAGTGCTAAAAACAATGCAATTATAAAAGGAATACTTAGCCACCATAAATTGGGCTGTAGCTCTGAAATAGCGGAAAAAGTAAAATCAGTCATTATTTTCTTTTCCCTTAAAGTACGCAATTACACTGCTAACAAGCAATAAGGTAGTTATAGGAACTAGCAACACAACTGATGCTAAAAATGCCCAGTGCGATTTTATAAGGCCGAGATGTTCAATAAATCCCACACCCGCAGGAATGAAAAATATAGGCATAATATTTAAAATAGGGGAGGCGCATGGTTTTACATGTTGCTCTTTTACAATACCCGATAAGAGTAAAACTAATAAAATAACCATAGCGAGTAACGGTGCAGGAAAGCTTCCACCAATAAAGTGCATAATGAGTTTAGCGCAGGCTAAACATAGTAAAATAATAGCGCTACTGAGCAGATATTTCATCAAAGTGGCTCACAGAAAAGATAAGAGCTTAACTTTAACAAATCAAACTCTTTTATGCATTGTCTACCAGTGCTTTGTATCTGCGTAGGTTATGTCCGCTTTTCCTTTTGCTTTAGCAATTGCTTTTTTAGTGTTTGGGTTTAGCAATAAGCGAATTTGGCTGAAGGTTTCTTTAGCGAGTATTTTTCGTTGGTTTGGTTTATAGCTAAGTTGTGTAACACGTTTAATAGCAGCAAGCGTATCGGGTGAGCGCTCGAGTAATGTATTGAGCATGTTTTGCGTGGCTTGTTGAGTATCATCGGTAAGCTGAGTAACCAAACCTAGCTCATTTGCTTGTTGTGCTGTGATTGGGTTTGCGTGGCTTGCAAGCCAAAGTGCTTGGTCACGCTTAACTAAAGCGCTCATGATTACATTTGCGCCCATATCGGGGCACAGCCCCCAGCGTGCTTCCATAATGGCAAGCTTGGCATCAACATGAACAATCCTGTAATCGGCACCTAGTGCTATTTGTAAGCCCCCTCCTAAACAGTTGCCATCAATTTGTGCAATAACAGGAACGCTTAGTGACTGCCAGCCTAATACTACTTTTTGCGCTAAGTTTTGATTGCCAGGTAACCATTTGAGCAATAATTTTATAATATTCAATGGTGCCGCCATGACAGCTGATATATCAAGGCCTGCACAAAAATGCTCGCCATCGCCTTTTATTACTACAGCACGAATACTGCGATCTCTTTTTATGCTTTTAATGGCTTTGTTTAACTCTACAAACATTTGAAAGCTTAATGCGTTTTGCTTTTTTGCTCTACTAAGCGTGACGGTAGCAATGCCATGTTGTTTTTCTAGTTTTATCATTACACACTCCTCTGACCTGTTACTTGAGCTTATGTTGTTAAGTTAATTAAGTAAAGAGAGAAAGTTTTTACACAAAAAATGAATTAATTGAGTAATTCAAAGTCTTATATTGTTGATCTTGCTAATAACAATATAAATATTTCGAAATGAGTGCAGTGATGATAAAAAAGTAAGGTATTTAAGCGTTTTTTTATCTATATAGATGCTAGTTTTGTTATTATGATGTCACTTAAAAGCTTAGAGGTTAATCACTCATGTCTGGCCCACGTTTACACACGATAGAAGAAGCAACTCATCAAGCCTATGATATTTTTTTAGAGCTAGCGCCAAATAACTTGAGCGATAAAGATGTTGAAGACTTTAATCAATACCGAGAAGATCTTGGCTTTATTGAAGAAGATGAGCCAGATGACCAATGGCAAGATTTTGTGGCACTTGAAATTGAACCAGAGCACTTTATTCAAGTGTTAGTCGGTTTAGAATTTGAAAATGAAGATGCCTTATTTGCAAA
This sequence comes from Pseudoalteromonas sp. S3431, assembly GCF_000690035.1. NCBI lineage: Bacteria > Pseudomonadati > Pseudomonadota > Gammaproteobacteria > Alteromonadales > Pseudoalteromonadaceae > Pseudoalteromonas > Pseudoalteromonas sp. S3431. The sequence continues at coordinate 38,670 of NZ_JJNY01000053.1, read as the reverse complement.
AATTTTAATTAGTCGTGATAAAGACGCGCCGTTTTGTCATATTTTATGGAAAGAAAGTGAATAAGCCCATATGGCTTGTTTGTTTATAATTGTGTGCAAGAGAGCGTATTTGTGCGTAAGTATTTATTTTTAATTCTCTTATTGATTAGTAGCCCAAGCTGGGCTGTTGATCCTTTTGAAGATTTTCATGAATATGGACAGCTTTCGGATGAAGAGATCCATGAGTTACACAAAGGTGAAATGCTTTATGGGGATACTGAGTTTGGCTTTATTCTTAGCAAAGGCAACGCTAATTCGACCAGTTTTAAGCTCAAAGGTAATTTATATCAAGACTTTGAGAAGTGGCGTAATCAATTCAAAATAGACTCCCTTTATAAGCGCGATGAAAACGATGAAACAGGCGACAGCGATGTAACAGCTAATCGTGTGTTTGTCTCTGCACAGGGTAATTATAAAGTGGGTGTGAAAAACTCATCCTTTTTTATTTACGGCGATTACGAAGAAGATGAATTTAGCGGCTTAGATTTTAAAAGCACAATCGCAACCGGTTACGGTACTCGTGTATATCAAGGTGTTAAAAACAAAGTTGATATTGATGTAGGACCCGGTTTATATCGCTCCGTTGCTGATGAAGAGTCAGATGTAAGTGAGGACGATATAAATAAAACGGGTTATTTAGTCAGAGTTGCAATGCAATGGGAGCGTTTGGTTTCTAAGCGAACTCGTTTTAATCAAGATGTCAGTGTAGAGCAATCGCTCTCGGGTCTTAATTCTCGTTTTAAATCAGAAACAGCATTAATAAGCCAAGTCGTTGGTGCTGTATCACTTAAGTTTGCGTATATGTACCGTTATAATTCAAAACCCGAGGATGATAAACTTAAGTTTGATTCAGAGCTTAGTGCAACCTTGGTTTATAACTTTTAAGTATTTATTTAATTTTAGAGAGTGTTATGTATCAGCATAAGCAGTACGCGGTGTTCATTTTTTTTGTATTAGCATGGATAGGCGGATTTGTTGCACTAGCGTGGAACTTATTAGGTGCAGATGGACCTTTAATGATATTTACTGGTATTTTAGTGCTGGTGGGCTTTTTGTTTCATGGCTTAACAGTAAAAGTTGATGATAATAAAATAAGTTGGGCGTTTGGGCCTGGTGTTGCTGGGCAAAGTATTTTGCTTAGCGAGATTACTGAAGTAAAAGCAGTACAAAATTCATATCGCCATGGTATAGGTATCCGTATTACTCACGATGGTTGGGTGTATACAGTATCTGGTTTTAGTGCAATACAGCTAACGCTTAAGGATGGCACTATGTATCGTGTAGGTACAAACGATCAAAAAGGTTTACTAGCCGCATTGAAAGAAAAGAAAGTATCAATAGCACTTCCTAGTAAGAAAAAAAGCGAAACTGAAGTGGTTAAGCGCAACAATATGATATAAAAAAAGCGCCTTAGGCGCTTTTTTATCTGCTGTATACAATATTAGTGGTCGTGGCCACACCCACCTTCGCCATGTACGTGGCCGTGAGTTAATTCGTCTTGTGTTGCATCACGCACTTCTAGAATTTCTACATCAAAGTTAAGTGTTATACCTGAAAGCGGGTTATTACCATCTACAATCACTTCTTCATCTTGAATATCGATGATCATTACTGATTGGTCGCCATCATCTGTTGATGCACGAAATTGCATGCCAACTTCAATTTCCATACCTTCAAACATTGATTTAGGTACCGCTTGCATTAGGTTGTCGTGGCGCTCGCCGTAACCTTCTTCAGGTTCAACCTTTACGCTAAGCGTGTCGCCTGGTTGCTTGCCCAGCAAAGCATTTTCTAGGCCTGAAATTAAATAGCCTGTGCCAATGATAAAGTGTAGCGGCTCACCACCGAACGAGTTATCAATGCTATTGCCATCATTATCCATTACCGAATAATGCATTTTTACCACTTTGTTTGCCGCAACGATCATAGTCATTCCTATTTATTCATCTTCAAGAGAGTAGGGTAGAGGCAGAATGCTTAGCTCCACCTGAGGTGTGTGTTTTGCACGAAGTACCTGAGTTACATCAGTATCGTTTGGCAACACAACGAGGCCTGTTAGTTTATTTGTTTGCTCATCAAAACTTTGCGTTATAAGTTTACCCGCACGGCGCCAGTTTTCGCCTAATTGGGTTTCTAAATCAGGCTCTGAAAGAATCCCTTCGCTTTGTCCTGAAACGATATACATTGCGCGTTTATTCTTACCAAGGTATTTCATACGGGCCACAGTTTCTTGACCTGTATAACATCCTTTTTTAAAGCTAATGCCACCAATAGCTTGTAGGTTAACCATCTGCGGAACATATTCCCCAATAGCTTCACTACTTAATTGTGGTTCGCCGGCTAAAATTGCTGCTTGTTTCCAGGGCGCATCGTTATCAAGAGTCGATATATTATCAGGAATACTAAATTGGCTATCAACCATCAATAACACGCGATTATCTGCTAACTTTAATGCTTTACCATAACTCAAGTCGCACGCAGTAGCATCGTCTTCAAATGTTATACTAAGCTGAGCAAGTACGTCTGTTAAGTCATCGCCGATTAAGCCAATTAAACGCTCAGAGGAGACATTTATATCGACCTTTGCAAATACAGCGTATTTTTTAAGTTCAACTAACGACTTTTCTACTTCGGCTGCGCTGCCTGTAAGGTAATAGTTATCTTGATGAGAAAATAATTTAAATACACCCCAAAGCTTTCCTTTGGCACTGCAATGGCCAGTCCATAAATAGTTACTGCTGGTTAATTTATTGAGATCTTGAGTAATTTGCCCGTGCAAATAAGATAATTTATCAGCACCGCTAAGGCTAATAAGTTGATGAGATAACGGACATGCATAAACGCTCGACATAAAAACCTTCTTTGCAATATAAATGAAGTGACATAATAACGCAGTTGTTACGTATGGTACAGACAAGCGCTAATTGGCGTGGATTATTATTTTAATCGGCGATTAATAGCTGATAAGTTGACACGCATTTGTTAAACTCGAGTCAATTAAGTATGAGGTTTAAAATGGTTGAAATTCATAGTAAAGCACGTATTCGTTGGGCTTGCCGTCGTGGCATGTTAGAGCTAGATGTTTTGTTTATGCCGTTTGTAGAAGAAGCATACGACTCTTTGAACACAGAGCAGCAAGCTATCTTTCAGCGTTTGCTAACAGAAGAAGACCCTGATTTATTTGCATGGTTTATGGGGCATCAAGAGTGTAAAGATGAGCAGTTAAATACAATGGTTTCACTTATTTTAGATAGAGTTCGTGTATAGATTTACAGTTACAGATAATAAAGCAGACCATAAACCAGTTGTGGTCTTTTTTTGTATGCTGGCTTTGATATTATGCTTATTTTTAAGTTCTGTACTGGCAATGCTTTTTTGTGTTGTAGTAAATACAGTGGCTGGATTATTTGTTTGGCGAAAAGTTTTAGCTGCTCACCCGATACGGGGAGTTGTTATTTTAGAGCCAAACCTATTTAGATTTGAAAGTCAGTCGCTAAAAATTCAAGGTGAAATAAGTACTCAAAGTCGCATACTTGGTAGCAGTGTATGGCTTTATATTAAAGGCTTTAGTAAAAACCATTGGCTAATTATTTCAGCCAATGGAGTTAACGAACAAAGCTATGCTCGATTAAAACGTGCAACACTTAGCGCTATTAGTGGCGCTGCGGGGTCAAAATAGTTGGTGTTGGATTTTCGTTTTGCTCAGGGTAATCAATAGTGTAATGAAGGCCACGGCTTTCTTTGCGTTCCATTGCACTTCTAATGATTAATTCAGCTACTTGCACTAAATTACGTAGCTCCAACAAATTATTACTGACTCTAAAATTAGCATAGTAGTCATGTATTTCTTGCTGTAATAGTTCAACTCGATGCAGTGCACGCTCTAAACGCTTAGTTGATCGAACAATACCAACGTAATCCCACATGAATAATCGTAGTTCATGCCAGTTATGGGTAATTACAATTTCTTCATCGGAGTTACTAACTCGGCTTTCATCCCAATATGGAAGTGCTATAAGCTCTGGCGCATGCTCTATTTTACTTAAAATATCTTTTGCAGCAGCATGGGCAAACACAATACATTCAAGTAATGAGTTACTTGCCATGCGATTTGCACCGTGAAGGCCTGTATAAGCTACTTCACCCACAGCGTATAAATTATCTAAATCGGTTTTTCCGTTAAAATCGGTCATTACACCGCCGCAAGTATAGTGGGCAGCGGGGACAACTGGGATTGCTTCTTTGGTTATATCAAGCCCTACACTTAAGCATTTCGCATAAATAGTAGGAAAGTGCTCAATAATAAAATCTTTATCTTTGTGACTAATATCAAGGTAAACACAGTTTGCGCCGAGGCGTTTCATTTCAAAATCGATTGCGCGTGCAACAATGTCGCGTGGAGCAAGTTCTTCACGCTCATCAAAGTCTTTCATAAAGCGAGTGCCGTCAGGGCGTTTTAAATAAGCGCCTTCACCACGCATAGCTTCAGTAATTAAGAAGTTTTGTAATTCAGGGTGATATAAACTTGTTGGATGGAACTGATTAAATTCCATATTGGCCACTTTACAGCCCGCCCGCCACGCCATTGCAATACCATCGCCACTTGATACGTCAGGATTTGAGGTGTACAAATACACTTTACTTGCCCCGCCGGTCGCCAGGGCAACAAATTTTGCCGAAATGGTTTCTACCTTTTTAGCTTTTTTGTTCCACACATACATACCGTGAATATGCGAAGCTGTTTTTTCGGTGTTTTTATCAGTAATTAAATCAATTGCGTTGTATTGCTCTAAAAGTGTAATATTTTTATGCGCTTTTACTTGGCTTATTAATGTAGTTTGTACTGCTTTGCCAGTCGCATCAGCTGCATGCAAAATACGACGATGGCTATGACCGCCTTCGCGCGTTAAATGAAAGCGCTCTTTGCCTTTACTATCAAATTCCATATCAAAAGGCACGCCTTGATCAATTAACCATTGCAGGCAATCATGGGCGTTGCTTGCAGTGTAGTGGACGGCTTCTCTGTTGCACAAGCCGCCGCCAGCATCGAGTGTATCCTCTACATGGGATTCTATGCTGTCATTTTGTTTATCAAATACAGCAGCTATACCGCCTTGAGCATATAATGTAGAGCCTTCTGTCAGAGCCCCTTTACTAATTACGGTAACGTTACAAAAATTAGCTAAAGATAAAGCTAGTGATAAGCCTGCTGCGCCGCTACCGATAATAGCGACATCAGCAATGTGGTGTTTATTTTGGTTCATGTCAGAGGTACTTTGCGGTTACAATGCTCGTATAGAGCAATATTTGTTTTCAATATCTGTAGTTGTATCATATTTGTCATATTACTACGTAGTGATTTTAATAGCCTAACGCTGTTATTTATGAACTATTTTATAAAAAAATAATATTAAACAGAACTTTTTATTCATGTAGAGGTCAGAGTATTTGTGAACAATAGCGACACTATGAATAACAAGCAAAAATCAGACATAGGAGTACCGGCTCGAATGAGCGAGCAGGAATTAGATTTAGCGCTAGTAAAAAGGGTTCAGCAGGGTGATAAAAACGCCTTCAATCTATTAGTAAAGAAGTATCAAAATAAAATTGCAGGTTTGATATCACGTTATGTATCAAACCAAGGTGATATTGCAGATGTAGCACAAGAAGCATTTATAAAAGCTTATCGTGCACTTCCAAACTTTAGAGGTGATAGTGCCTTTTATACTTGGTTATACCGTATTGCCGTTAATTGTGCTAAAAATTACTTAGTAGCACAGGGCCGTAAACCGCCAGCAAATGATATCGACGCTGAAGAAGCTGAATTTTATGACTGTGCGGATTCGATGCGTTCAAATGCATCCCCTGAAAATCTACTTTTAAGCGAAGAAGTACGCGCTGTTATTTTTAATACGATTGATAGTTTGCCTGAAGATCTTAAAACTGCGATAACCCTAAGAGAAATCGAAGGGATGAGCTATGAAGAAATAGCAGTGGTCATGGATTGCCCTGTCGGGACGGTGCGTTCGCGTATCTTTCGTGCCCGAGAAGCAATTGATAACAAATTAAACCCATTAATAGGCGAGTCTTAGTATGACGAAAGCACACCTTAACAAGTTAGATAACGAAGTGTTATCGGCATTACTTGATGGCGAACAACATCTAACTGATGCAAAAATTGCAGAGCAAGATGTAACCACGTTTGGCCGTTATGCGTTAATTGGTGATGCAATGCGTGCTCAAAAAAATAATAATGACATACATATTGATATTAGCGATCGCGTTGCATTAGCATTAGAAAGCGAGCCTGTTTATGCTGACTTCAACCAGCCAAACACAGAGCCTCAAGCAGTCACTGAAACTGTAAAAAATAATGTAGTTGCTTTTAATTGGCGCAAACCTGTTGCCCAACTAGCGATTGCAGCAAGTGTGGCAATGTTTGCTATTGTGGGCGTTAATACACTTCCGCAAAGTAACAATCAGCAGCAAAGCGAAATCCCTTTACTGCAAACTACCCCTTTAACAGGTATGGCTTCGCCAGTAAGTTACTCATCTGAGCCAGCGCTTGAAAATGCTGAACAAGGCTTACGTGAATTGCAGCAACAACGTATTGGCGCATTAGTTTTAGAGCATCAACGACAAGCACGTGTTGCTAACTCGCTTCAAACAGCGCAAAATAGTATAAAAGCGCAAGAGGAAAAAAACTAATTAAATGAAAGTAATCACTTTTATTCTGTCGTTGGTAGTTAGCTTTACTGCATTTGCCAACGATATAAATCCTGCCAAAGATTTATTACTTAAAATGGCTAATGCCGTACATAACCGTAATTTTGATGCTTCATTTGTGGTTGTTAAGGGTAAAACAATGGAACCATATCGTTGGGTCCATGCCAAACAAGGCGACACAGAGCTTGAGCATTTAAGTTTACTCAATGGCGCAGGCCTTGAAATGGTTCGTGTTAATAATCAAGTCACTTATTTTGAACCGCAGTCAGAGCCATACTCTCTTAAAACTGATTCGATTGCTGGCCCCATTCCTGAAGTGTTATTTAAAGACATTGAGCGTTTGAGCGCACATTATGATTTTGTAATGGGTGGTAAAGGGCGCATTGCAGGTCGTGCGGCTCAATTAGTTCGAATTGAATCCAAAGATGAATTCAAATATAACTACTGGATTTGGCTTGATATGGAGTCGTCTTTACTTTTAAAAGCAGCGTATGTGAACCACGAAGGTGAGGCGCTTGAACAGCTACAGCTAACTCATGTTAGTGTTACTGAACAGCCTGCTAGTATGCTGTTGGAAGTACTCAATCGTAACTTTCCAACGCCTCTACCAGAAAGTGATTTAGGTGGTGCAGAGAATACAGCAAAGAATTGGAATATAAACTGGTTACCTAATGGCTTTGAATTATTAAAATCTGACAGGCATAAACTCGATTTAAATAATGAGTTAACAGACTATTATTTATTTTCTGATGGTTTTGTTGAGATCTCTATATTTATACAGCGACCTTTACCTGGTAAGCGTTTAAGCGGTGCATTAACATCTGGTGCAACGACGGTATATGTGCATAATGGCGGTAATTTTGATGTATCGGTTGTTGGTAATGTACCGAGTATGACCGCAAAAGCAATTGCAGAGTCAGTTACCCGCGCACTATAGACGATTCCGTAAGGATTGTTATGATTGAACAAACCCTCACAGTTGTGGCCCTTGATGGCCACATTGCTTATTTAGAAGCACAGCAAAAACAAGCTTGTGAAGGCTGCAATGGTCGTTGCGGCTCACAAGTGTTTGGCAAGTTATTCGGCACCGCAAAAAAAACCTTTCCATATAGATTCGACTTACCAGTCGAGGTCGGTCAAAAAGTTACTTTGTCACTTGATGATAGCCTCGTTGTTAAACATGCTTTTGCTGTATATATGTTACCTTTATTTTTAAGTCTAACGTTTGCATTTATTGCTTCTGAGTTACTTTTAATGGCCGAAGGTTGGCAAATCTTAGCGGCGGCTTTAGGTGGCATTACTGGATTTTTTATTGCTAAAACTCGTGTTAAATCACTTAAGCACGATATAAAAGTAATAAAAATTCATCCAATTAGTATCCCTTTAACTCAAATAGATGGTGATTGACGCCAATTAAATGTAAAATTGCCGTTTTATACCAAAGTAACTTGGAAATACAGGGAATTGTGGTTTTTAAAATTATTTTATCTGACTGACTTATTTAAGTTTATTAAGCATAACTTATTGTTATTCATTAAATAAAATGATTATAACCCATCTTAAAAAGCGTGAGCTAAGTCTGTAATTTACAAACTGAGCTTATGGCATCCTAAAGCAAGTATTTTCAAGTCACTTAGGTATTCATATTTAGTCCATTAAAATAGAAGTATAGAATCCAGTTTATGAAGCATATCCGTAATTTTTCGATCATCGCCCATATTGACCATGGTAAATCGACCCTTTCAGATCGTTTGATCCAAGTTTGTGGCGGTTTAACCGACCGTGAAATGCAAAAACAAGTTTTGGATTCAATGGATATTGAGCGCGAACGTGGTATTACCATTAAAGCGCAAAGTGTAACGTTGAATTACAAAGCGAACGACGGCGAAACCTACCAACTTAATTTCATTGATACTCCAGGACACGTTGATTTTACGTATGAAGTGTCGCGTTCTTTAGCTGCATGTGAAGGTGCGCTACTCGTTGTTGATGCAGGCCAAGGCGTTGAAGCACAAACACTAGCTAACTGTTACACCGCTATTGAAATGGAATTAGAAGTAATTCCAGTACTTAATAAGATCGATTTACCGCAAGCAGACCCTTTACGTGTTGCAGAAGAAATTGAAGAGATTATTGGTATTGATGCCCTAGATGCTGTGCAGTGTAGTGCTAAAACAGGCGTAGGTATTGCTGAAGTACTTGAAATGATTGTTAAAGATGTTCCGCCACCAGTAGGCGACAAAGATGCACCTTTACAAGCACTTATTATCGATTCTTGGTTTGACCCATACCAAGGCGTTGTATCACTAGTGCGTATTAAGCACGGTGAATTACGCACTGGCGATAAAATAAAAATAATGTCGAACGAGCATATCCATACTGCCGACCAAGTGGGTGTGTTTACACCTAAGCAAACCAACACCGGTATTTTAAGAACAGGTGAAGTAGGGTTTGTTATTGCGGGCATTAAAGAGATACATGGTGCGCCAGTAGGTGACACTATTACTCATCAAAAAAATGCAGCTCCACTTCGTTTACCTGGCTTTCAAAAGATTAAGCCTCAGGTTTATGCGGGTATGTTCCCAATTGCATCAGATGAGTATGAATCATTCCGTGATGCACTTAACAAATTAAGCCTAAACGATGCGTCGTTATTCTTTGAACCAGAGAATTCAACCGCACTAGGTTTTGGTTTCCGCTGTGGCTTTTTAGGCATGCTACACATGGAAATCATTCAAGAGCGTTTAGAGCGTGAATACGATATTGATTTAATAACAACTGCACCTACGGTAATCTATGAGATAGTTACTAAAGAAGGTACATTTCAGATTGATAATCCGTCTGATCTACCTGCTGTAAACGATATTGTAGAGATTCGTGAACCAATTGTTGAAGCAAATATTTTGGTACCACAAGAATACCTAGGTAATGTTATTACCTTATGTATTGAAAAACGTGGTAGTCAAACAAAAATGACTTATCACGGTAAGCAAGTAGCTGTTACATATGAGCTACCTATGGCTGAAGTGGTCATGGACTTTTTTGATAAATTAAAATCTACAAGCCGTGGTTTTGCATCGCTTGACTATAACTTTAAGCACTTCCAAACATCAGACATGGTGCGTGTTGATATTTTGATCAACAGTGAACGTGTTGATGCGCTTGCGATTATTGTTCACAGAGATGGTGCACAATCTCGTGGTCGTCAGTTAGCTGATGCATTGAAAGAACTTATTCCACGTCAAATGTTTGATATTGCGATTCAAGCAGCGATTGGACAGCATGTTATTGCACGTACCACAGTCAAGCAATTACGTAAAAACGTAATCGCTAAGTGTTATGGCGGTGATGTGAGTCGTAAGAAAAAATTACTTAAAAAGCAAAAAGATGGTAAAAAACGAATGAAGCAAGTAGGTAATGTTGAAGTGCCTCAAGAAGCGTTTTTAGCTATTTTAAAAGTTGGTAAATAAAAACAAAGGATTATAAATGGCTGGTTATTTTTCAGTTTTATTGGTGCTATTAACTTTGGGCTCAGGCTTAATATGGTTAATAGATCACTTACTGTATGCACCTAAAAGGCAAGTGCTTTTAGATATAGCGCAAAAGTCTGCAGGTGCGCCGTTAGATGACGAAACAGCTGCATTAATAGCGCCAGAGCCAGTAATAACAGAAACGGCAAAGTCGATTTTTCCGATGATTGCTGCGATTACTATTTTTAGATCATTTATCTTTGAACCGTTTCAAATTCCATCGGGTTCAATGATGCCTACGCTGCTAGTTGGTGATTTTATTTTAGTGCAAAAGTACTCATATGGAATAAAAGACCCTGTTTGGCGTACCCAATTAGTTGATATGGGTGAACCTGAACGTGGTGATATTGTTGTTTTTAAATACCCGTTAGATGAAAAAGTTGACTATATTAAACGTACAATAGGTTTACCTGGCGATAAAGTTGTTTATCGTGATAAACGTTTATATATTCAGCCTAATTGTAAAGAAGGCGAAACCCAGCAGGGTGAGCTTTTATGTAATGAATTCAATAAAATTGATTTTAAATTAATTAATGATAACGAATTTAAACAAGGCCCAATGCCTCTAGCTCGCGTAAATGAAAATTTAACAACAGTTACGCATGATATTTTAATCAACCCACAAGCGCCTGAAAGAAAAGGGCGTTATTACCAGCAACCGGGCACGCCTTCTGATGAATGGACTGTTCCTGCTGATCATTATTTTATGATGGGTGATAACCGCGACAACAGCCAAGATGGTCGCTTTTGGGGCTTTGTACCAAAAGAAAACTTGGTGGGTAAAGCTGTCTTTATATGGATGAGTTTTGAATTTGAGAATGGCCCTGATGATATTTTACCAGGATGGGTTCCAACTGGTGTTCGCTTTGAGCGCCTAGGTAATATTCAGTAACAATGAAAAAAAATGTAACAGAATTATATGACAAAATTGGCTATGTATTTACTGATCAAGGTTTACTTGAGCAGGCAATGACGCACCGCAGCCACAAAGGTCAACATAATGAGCGACTAGAATTTTTAGGTGACTCTATTTTGAGCTTTGTGATTGCTAATGCACTTTATGCCAAATTCCCTAAAGCGCGTGAAGGTGATTTAAGCCGTATGCGCTCAACACTTGTACGAGGTCAAACTCTTGCCGAGTTTGGTCTTGAATTTGGCTTGGGCGATTATTTACGCTTAGGTCCGGGTGAGCTTAAAAGTGGCGGATTCCGTCGTGAGTCAACGCTTGCCGATGCAGTAGAAGCAATTATTGGTGCTGCATTTTTAGATTCAGGTATCGACCGCTGTGGCGAGCTTATATTAGCGTGGTATGAATCTCGCTTGGATGCTATTTCACCAGGGCTTAATCAAAAAGATCCGAAGACCCTGCTGCAAGAGCATCTACAAGGCCGTAAGTTGCCTCTTCCAGGTTACACTGTGGTTGATACTAAAGGCCAGGCACATAATCAAACATTCACGGTTGAATGTATTGTTGATGGAATGGATAGCATAATTTCTGTTGGTAGCTCACGCCGCAAGGCTGAACAAAAAGCTGCCGAAAAAGCATTGAAGATAATTAAAAATGAATCTTGATACCCTAATACAGCCTCGTGAAGGTGATGTAGATACGTTTTGTGGCATGGTCGCAATTGTAGGACGTCCAAATGTTGGTAAATCGACTTTACTCAATGAGATCATTGAGCAAAAAGTAAGTATTACCTCACGTAAACCACAAACAACGCGCCATCGTATTATGGGTATTCATACCGAAGGTAAACATCAAGCTGTTTACATCGATACGCCAGGGCTACACGTTGAAGAAAAGCGTGCTATTAACCGCTTAATGAACCGTGCAGCGTCTAGCTCAATCGGTGATGTAGAGCTTATTATATTTGTAGTTGAAGGCACTCACTGGAATGCTGATGACGACATGGTACTGAACAAAGTATCGCAAAGTGGTAAGCCGGTATTATTGGTTATTAATAAAATAGACCAAGTTAAAGACCGCGATCTTGTATTGCCTCATATGAAGTGGTTAGGCGATAAGTTTGATTTTGTTGGTATTATGCCTGTGTCTGCAAAACAGGGAAAAAATATAGACTTAATCAAAGCTGAAGTAACTAAGCGCTTACAACCGTGTGAGTTTTATTTTCCGGATGATTACGTCACTGACCGCTCAATGCGCTTTATGGCAGCTGAAGTTATCCGTGAAAAATTAATGCGCTTCATGGGTGAAGAATTACCGTATTCTGTTACTGTTGAAATTGAACAGTTTAAATGGCAAGACAACGGTATTTGGCATATCAACGGATTAATTCTTGTTGAGCGCGAAACACAAAAACGCATGGTTATTGGTAATAAAGGCGAAAAGCTAAAAACCATTGGCCGTGAAGCCCGTAAAGACATAGAGGAAATGCTTGATAACAAAGTATTTTTAGAGCTTTGGGTGAAAGTTAAATCTGGTTGGGCTGATGATGAACGAGCACTACGAAGCTTAGGTTATGGTGAAGACTAAACCAATAATTAGTATTATCTATGGATAGCGACTTCTACACTGCTTATTTATTGCATCGACGTCCTTACAGTGACTCGCAAGTAATGCTTGATATGCTTGTAGAAGGCGTTGGGCAACTTAGAATGATTGCACGCATTAGTGGCCGCCAGGCCACTAAACATAAAGCTCAGTTACAACCTTTTCAACCACTACTTGTCCATTACAGTGGTAAATACGATCTAAAATACATCAATAAGTTTGAGCTACATGGCACACCACTTTTTTTAAAAGGTGATGAGCTTTATTGTGGCTTTTATTTAAATGAATTAACTAACCGAATAGTGCCTATTAATGAACCTATAGAACAGGTTTTTCATCTTTATAAAACGCATTTAGAAAACCTAAACAGTGGGGCTAATTTACAAGCTGTGCTTCGCTCATACGAGTTTCAATTATTAGAGCTACTTGGCTATGGCGTCGATTTTAGTTTTGATGCCAGTGGTGAACCAATAGACGAGACGCAAACGTATAGTTACTTTCCTGAGTTTGGTTTTTTAGTGCAAGAAGATACGCGTTCTGGCTTTAGCGGTTTACAACTAAATGCGATAGCAAATCATGACTTTAGCCAAACGGATGTGTTATATATGGCAAAACAATTAAGTCGATATTTATTAAAGCCTTTGTTAGGTAATAAGCCATTAAAGAGCCGTGAGCTTTTTAGTGCTTCTCAATAATCGTAATTTTACAGGTAAAATAATGAAAGATATTCTTTTGGGTGTAAACGTTGATCATATTGCAACGCTTCGCCAAGCGCGTGGAACTATATATCCAGACCCTGCTCATGCAGCCAGTGTTGCTGAGCACGCAGGCGCCGACGGCATTACAATTCACTTACGTGAAGATCGTCGCCATATTCAAGACCGCGACGTTTACGTGATGGCTAAAACGATTCAAACACGTATGAATCTTGAAACCGCTGTTACCGATGAAATGATAAAAATAGCGCTTGAAGTAAAACCTGAGTACGTGTGTTTAGTACCTGAAAAGCGCGAAGAATTAACAACCGAAGGTGGCTTAGATGTAGCGGGTAATATAGATAAAATTAAAGCCGCAACAAAAACGCTTACTGACGCAGGCATTAAAGTATCGTTATTTATTGATGCAGATAAAGTGCAATTAGATGCAGCCAAAGAATGTGGTGCTCCTTATGTAGAGATACACACAGGCGCGTATGCTGATGCAACAAATGATACCGATTTACACAAAGAGTTAGAGCACATTCGTGAAGGTGTTAAATACGCAGCGAATTTGGGGCTGATTGTTAACGCGGGACATGGACTTCATTATCATAATGTAAAACCGATTGCAGCAATGCCAGAAATTTACGAGCTTAATATAGGTCATGCTATCATTGCTCGCGCCGCGATTGATGGATTGGAAAAAGCAGTCCGCGATATGAAACGCCTAATGCTTGAAGCACGAACTTAAGTTATTTTAGTTAAAAAGACACGCTTATTATAGCGTGTCTATTTCAGATTTTTCAGCTGATTTTGAATCGAGAAGTAAGCTTTCAAGTTCATCTTGTAGCTCAAAAAGCTCTGGTTCTATACTCTCAAGTATACATTCGCTCTTAAGTGATGTTTCGATGGTCTCTGCCAATGACTTAAGTCTTGGTACACCTGTGTAACAACACGCTCCATGGAACTTGTGGACAATGCTTAGCACTTGTTTACAACTGGTATCATCAATTGCTTTTGCAAGTAAGCTAAGTGTTTCAGGTATGCTTGATAACAGCATGTTGAGCATTTCAAGAGCAAGCTCATTTTTACCACCAGCACGTTGCAGTGCTAATGCCCAATCTATACGATTACTTTCGAAAGGAGCAGGGCTTTGTGGTACTTCATTTTTGGTTTTATCACGATTAACAGGTGTCTGCGGGCTATGTTCGCTGATTATCTGTTTCAACATGTCTTCATCAATAGGCTTGGTTAGGTAACCTTTAAAGCCATCTTTAAGTAGCTGCTCTTTTTCGCTATTCAGTGCATGAGCAGTCACTGCAATGATTGGTGTATCTTCGTTTAGAGATGACTCTTGAATAAGTTTACATGCAGTAATACCGTCCATAATTGGCATTTGTATATCCATAAAGATGACATCATATTTATGGCTTTTACTTAAACTATAAGCCTGTGAGCCGTTATGAGCGGTTTCTATTACTTCAATCTGTTCACTTAATAAAGTATGGAGAAGCTTTAAATTAGCATCGTTATCATCAACGACGAGTACTTTAAGTGGAAGTAACTGGTGTTCATTCTGCTCAATATTATGAACAGGGTGGTCTAGTCTGTATGGTGCTGCAAGTACTTCACACAGTTTTCGGTGGTTAAGTGGTTTACTTAAACACGCATCAGCACCACTGCCTATAAACGCTTCTCGCATATTGTGCGAAACTGTATTTAACATTAAATATAAGTAGTCAGTCGATTCGCGAACTGATTTTACATAGCTTTTTAATTGCTGCATATCATCAACAGAAGCCATGTGGCCTATTAAGCAAATATCGTATTTATGCTCTTTATTTGTTATAGCGTCTAAAAAACTGGTTTCGTTAAAGCAGGCTGTAACTGATGTTTGCCACTGTGTTAATAACGATAGAACAGCGTGATGAGTATGCTCATGCGGTTCTAAATATAAAATACGTTTACCAATGAGAGATTTACTCGGTAAATCGTTGGTAAATACGTGATTCGGTAATCTAAATATACTGTTGAATGTGAAACACGTGCCGTTACCAGGTGCTGAGTTGAGTGTTATTCGGCCATTCATTGCTTCAACAATATGTTTGGTAATGATAAGCCCCAAGCCCGTGCCACCGAATTTTCGGGTAATACTTGAATCAGCTTGGCCAAATGGGGTAAACAGTGAGTCTTGTTTATTCATAGGAATACCAACACCCGTATCAGTTACTGAAACTAATAAAGAAGCACGCTCTTCATCAAGTAATCGGTAACTCACATCTACTTTTATAGAGCCTTTTTCAGTAAATTTTATAGCGTTACTTAATAAGTTTATAAGTATTTGTTTAAAACGAGTTGGATCGCCAGTTAAGTCATCAGGGACTTGTTGATTAATATAAATAGATAATTCAAGTTGCTTATCATGAGCACTCGGAGCGAGCAATGTCATTACTTCGTTTATGGCATCCCTAAGTTGAAACTGAATTGATTCAAGTTCCATTGCACCGGCTTCTAATTTAGAAAAATCTAAAATATCACTAATAATCGTCATCAGGCTATTTGCAGAAAGTTCAATTGTGTCTAAATAGTCTTTTTGGTGTTTATTTAGCGGTGTTTTATAAAGTTGTCGTGTAAAACCAATCACCCCATTTAAAGGGGTACGTAGTTCGTGACTCATTTTAGCTAAAAAATCAGACTTAACTCTGTTGGCATCTTGCGCTTCTTTTTTTGCCATCGTGAGCTGGATATTTTGAGTTTCGTACTGCTCTAATGTTTCACGATAATCACTGGTTGCTTGATCGATGTTTTTTTGCATTTCATCTTTTTGCATTACCATTGTATGGGCTATCGTATTTAAACCTTCCCGCAATAGTTCAAACTCACCGATCATGGTATCAGTTAGTCCCGTATTTCTTTTTCCTTCAACCAACTTGTCGGTGGCAAGTACGAGTTTATTAAGCGGCGTCATAAACATACGACTAAGTCTTAATGCTAAAATAGCGGCAAACACCAAAGATAGAATAATAACAATACCGCTTATTAATAGCGCACGTTGTTGGCCTATTACAGCTTGATCTTTATTTAGCTGTAAAATAACCGTGCCTAAAGGTGATTGTAATTGACTCGGTTCCCATTTCAAATCTTGGCTAGTGTGATTGAAAATGGGGGTAAAAAACGTGACGAGTTCATCTGACTTTTGCACTTGAGTAGTATTTAAGTTTTGCATTGCTTTTTGATTAATTAACTTATCAAAAGAGCGATGATAATTACTGGTCATGATGAGCTGATTATTATCATCAAAAATGGCAATCGATTTTACTGTGGGTGAGTGCTTATTATGAGTATAGCTAATTAGTCGATTAAGTAGTTGTTTGTTTTTTTCTTGTAGTGGTTGTTCAAGCGCAATTGCTAAAGGCTCTGAAATAGTAGTCCCTTGTTGATATAAAATTTCATCAAGCTCAATGTAACGATTTATTGTAAAATACCCACCAAGTAACAATCCAATGATCACCGTCGGGATCAGGGTCAGTGTTAAAACAGAATCGCGTAAGCCTAATTTGGTCATAATGGAAGCATTTTTATCATTATTAGTATCCTTTGAGTATATACGGATCAACACCTATTCTCAAAGCATCTACCATCGTTGAAGATCAATTGTTTTAACCAATAATTATTTAAGGTAATGCCAAATGGCACAAATTTTTAAAGCTAAAAAACAGCCGCTACAAAAAAAGTCAGTGGTACTTGATATAACAGCAATGGATCATCAAGGGCGTGGTATAGCTAAGCATAATAATAAAGTGTGTTTTGTTAGTGGTGCTTTACCTAACGAACAAGTTAAAGCAACAATAATCGATGATAAAGCCCGCTACAGTAGCGCGGCAACGCAAAAGATTATTAAAGCAAGTGATGCACGCGTAACCCCTTTTTGTGAACATTATAATCACTGCGGTGGCTGTCAATTACAGCATTTAGAGACAAGCCAACAAGTCATTGAAAAACAAACGGCGGTTAACCAGTTATTTGAAAAGTTCGCCAAACAAAAAAACTTAAATTGGGAGGCGCCATTATTAAGCAAGTCAACGCATTACAGGCGCAGCGCCCGTATTGCTGTTATGTTTGATAAAGCGGCTAAAAAAATACGCGTGGGTTATAGGGCGAGTGGTTCTAAAAATATTGTTAGTATTAACCAGTGTGCAGTATTGAGTGAAGCATTCGCAGATGTATTTACACTTTTTGATAGTTTAATTAATCAACATAAGTCGCTGCACAGTATCAGTCATCTGCAATTGTGTGAAAGCGACGAGCACAGCTTTGTTGTTATTCGTCATACAAAAACAATCCCCGACGAGTTTAAAATATTAGTCGAGCAGGCTACTGCAAGTCATAAATATGAGATTGTATGGCAAAGTGAAAGTGACGTGATTGAACATTCACACTTTGCGATGCCGTATTATTATTTAAAAGAATTTGATCTTAAGTTTGAATTTGGTTTAGGTAATTTTATCCAAGTAAACGCGCAAGTTAATCAAGCTATGCTAAAGCAATCCGCAGACTGGCTTAATTTAAATGGCGATGAAAGCGTATTAGATTTATTTTGCGGCATTGGTAACTTTTCACTCGTGTTGGCAAAACAAGCAAAAACAGTTATTGGCGTAGAAGGTGTTACTTCAGCGGTTGCAATGGCGGCTCAAAATGCGCAAACTAACTCTATTACCAATGCCGAGTTTTATTGCTTTGATTTAACGCAAAAAATACAAAATGCGCCGTGGTTTAGTAAAGATTTAGATGTATTAGTGTTAGACCCATCTCGTACTGGTGCAATGGCTGTTTTAGAGCAACTACCTTTAAAGCAGTTTAAAACAATTTTATATGTCTCTTGCGACCCTGTTACTTTAGCCCGTGATAGCGCTATTATTTCGCAAGCAGGCTTTGAGCTTAATAAAATAGGGCTAATGAATATGTTTCCTCATACAGGACATATCGAAACTATGGCGTTATTTCAACGGAGGTAAAGCGCATTATGGTAGCTACACGTCAATCACATCAGCAAGTTGAAACAGGTGATTTTGCGACTCGTCTTAAAGTACTCAAACTTTGTGCTGAAAAGGCGGAGATGCTTAATCAAGCGCAAGCACTGTGTGTTAACAGTAATAGTCAGAGTCGACAAAACACAGCCATTGAAATGGTTGAGATTTTAGTTGAGTTAAATCTTGATGCTGAATCGTTAGCGACGGCGTATTTAACCCCATATTTTTTAGATGGCTTAGTGCCTTTAGAAGTGATCGAAGAGCAGCTAGGTAGTAATGTGGCCATACTGCTAACAGGCGTTGCGCAAATGGCGACTATTAGCACTTTATCGCATCAAGGCAAAGGCACGGTGCAAGTCGATAACATTCGAAAAATGCTGTTAACCATGGTTGAAGATGTCCGTGCAGTGGTTATCAAGTTAGCTGAGCAGGTTTGCCATTTACGTAACGTAAAAGATGCTGGCGAAGAAGATCGCGTTATTGCTGCAAAAGAAACTGCCGATATTTTTGCCCCACTAGCTAATCGACTCGGTATTGGGCAATTAAAGTGGGAGCTTGAAGATTTATCGTTTAGGTATCTTCGTCCTGATATTTACAAAAATATTGCTAAGCAACTCGATGATAAACGTTTAGCACGCGAAGCTTATATGGAAGATATGGTGGAGCAAGTCAAAAGCCGTTTGAGTGAAGCAGGCATAGAGGCTGAAGTTTACGGTCGACCTAAACACATTTACAGTATTTATAAAAAAATGGCGCAAAAAAACTACGAATTTGATCAACTGTTTGATATTCGTGCTATGCGTATTGTGGTTGAGCGCTTGCAAGACTGCTACGGTGCGTTGGGTATTGTGCATACCAATTGGCGTCATCTTAATAAAGAGTTTGACGATTACGTCGCGACGCCGAAACAAAACGGCTATCAGTCTATTCATACCGTGGTATTTGGCCCTGAAGGTAAAACTGTAGAAATTCAAATACGTACCCAAGATATGCACCAAGATGCAGAGCTGGGTGTGGCAGCGCATTGGATATATAAAGAAGGCGCATTACCAGGGCGTGGCTCGGGTTATGAGCAAAAAATTAGCTGGCTACGTAAATTACTGCAATGGCAAGAAGAAGTAGTTGATGGCGGCGATTTAGCTGAAGAGCTTAAAAATCAGGTGGTTGAAGACCGCGTATACATATTTACACCCAGTGGCGATATTATTGATTTGCCACTTGGCGCTACACCGCTTGATTTTGCTTATTATATTCATTCGAACGTTGGCCACCGCTGTATTGGTGCAAAAGTATTTGGCAAAATAGTGCCGTTTACGCATCAACTTACAACTGGGGATCAAGTAGAAATACTGACACAAAAGCAACCTAATCCGAGTAGAGATTGGTTAAACCCGTCACTAGGTTACATTAAGTCATCGCGTGCAAGAGCTAAAATACATCATTGGTTTAAGCAACTTGATCGCGACAAAAACTTAAGTGCTGGTAAAGAAATACTTGATAATGAACTGCAAAAATTAGGTTTAAGCTATAAAGCTCTAGAGCCAGCAATAAAGCGGTTTAACTTTAAAGAGCTTGACGATTTAATGGTTGCCATTGGTGCGGGTGATGTACGCCTCAATCAAATGCTAAATTTTGTTACCGACCGCACAGAAGACGAACCGGTAATTCGTATTAAAGCACCCAGTAAAGTAACGGGTGATAAAAACGGCATTGTAGTTGATGGCGTTGGTAGCTTAATGAGCCATGTTGCAAAATGTTGCCGCCCTGTACCTGGCGATGAAATTATCGGCTATATTACGCAAGGGCGTGGTATTGCGGTGCATCGTGAGGATTGTGACTCATTTAACCACCTTAAGGCACAACACCCAGAGCGTGTTATTGCAGTGAGTTGGTCAGACGATATTAGTGGTTCATACGCACTAAGTATTAAAATAGAAGCAACCGATCGTTCAGGGCTAATACGCGATATAAGCTCAGTACTTGCTAACGAAAAAGTCAACGTACTTAATATGAATGTAAATACAGTTGAAGATAATCAGTTAGCAGTGTTCACAATGCAAATAGAAGTACATGACTTATCGGGTACTAACCGTGTTCTTTCTAAGTTACACCAAATTGAAGGTGTACACGATGCCAAGCGTGGTCATTAACCATGAATGATAATGCAGCGCTTACACAACTTCTTAGCATAATGAACACACTGCGAGATCCCAAGGGCGGTTGTCCGTGGGATCTCAAGCAAGATTTTAAATCTATTGTGCCGCATACATTAGAAGAAGCATACGAAGTTGCTGACTGTATTGAGTCAGGCAACTTAGGTGAGCTTAAAGGTGAGCTCGGTGATTTGTTATTTCAAATCGTGTTTTATGCCCAACTAGCTCAAGAGCAAAACCTATTTGATTTTAATGATGTAGTTGAGCAATTAAACAGCAAATTGATCCGTCGTCATCCACATGTATTTGCCGATAAAAAAGTACTCACTGCTGAGCAATTATCGCAGCAGTGGCAAGCAATAAAAGCGCAAGAACGCAGTACCAGAGCAAAAAGCGAATCACCTTCCTTTTGGCAAGATATTCCTGCAAATATGCCAAGTTTAAGCAAAGCTAAAAAAATCCAACAACGCGTGGCTTCTCTTGGTTTTGATTGGCCAACGTATCATGGTGCTCTTGATAAAGTGAGCGAAGAAGTGCTTGAAGTAAAAGAAGCGATTGAACAGGACCCTTTGTCGGATCATACCGCAGAAGAACTTGGCGACTTACTTTTTGCCACTGTTAATGTTGTACGCCATGTTAAACGAGATCCCGAACAACTGCTTCGTAGCGCTAATGATAAGTTTTCAGCGCGTTTTGAAAAGGTAAACGCTTATTTGCATGCACAAGGCAAAAGTTTAGATACTGCCACCTTTGAAGAAATGGATCGCGCATGGGATGCGATTAAAAAATTGTAATTTAATTATGCACATTTTTTGTGCACACATTTGCTATTTTTAGCTGGATTGATAAGCCGTGTTTTGGTACAATTTCGCCCCGTCTTGATGATATACCCTTAGGCTCTTCTTTGGGTGTTATATTCCTTTTAATTCCTGATATTCTAGGGTTCGCATGAGTACAAAATTTATCTTCGTTACTGGCGGAGTTGTTTCTTCGTTGGGTAAAGGTATTGCAGCAGCATCGTTGGCAGCTATTTTAGAAGCCCGTGGTTTAAATGTTACCATTTTAAAGCTGGATCCTTACATCAACGTTGACCCAGGCACAATGAGCCCAATTCAACACGGTGAAGTATACGTTACAGAAGACGGCGCAGAAACTGACCTTGATTTAGGTCATTATGAGCGTTTTATTCGTACCAAAATGACTAGTCGTAATAACTTCACACAAGGCCGTGTATACGAAGACGTATTACGTCGTGAGCGCCGTGGTGAATACCTAGGTGCAACTATTCAGGTTATTCCACATATCACTAACGATATTAAGCAACGTGTATACGACGGTGCTGAAGGTTATGATATTGCTATTGTAGAAATTGGCGGCACAGTAGGTGATATAGAATCACAACCGTTTATTGAAGCAATTCGTCAGATGGGAACTGAAATTGGCCGCGAACGCGCGCTATTTATTCACTTAACGTTAGTGCCATTCTTAGGCCCTGCCGGTGAAGTGAAAACTAAACCAACTCAGCACTCTGTTAAAGAGTTACGCTCAGTCGGTATTCAACCAGATATTCTTATTTGTCGTTCTGACCGTAAACTACCAAATAATGAGCGTGCAAAAATCTCATTATTCACAAACGTAGAAGAAAAAGCGGTTATTTCACTACCAGATGTAGACAGCATCTATAAAATTCCAGCATTATTAAAGTCGCAAGAATTAGATAATTTTGTATGTCGTCGTTTTCACTTAGATCCACCAGAAGCTGATTTAGCTGAGTGGGAACAAGTACTTTATCAAGAGTCTAACCCAACAGGTGAAGTGACAATTGGTATGGTTGGTAAATACATTGAATTACCAGATGCGTACAAATCGGTTAACGAAGCATTAAAGCATGCGGGCCTTAAAAACCGTTTAACAATTAATATCGAATACGTAGATTCACAAGATCTTGAAAGTAAAGGTGTTGAGTTACTCTCGCATTTAGATGCTATTTTAGTGCCAGGCGGCTTTGGCGGTCGTGGTGTTGAAGGTAAAATATTAGCGGCTAAATATGCGCGTGAAAATAAAGTGCCTTACTTAGGTATTTGTTTAGGTATGCAAGTAGCGCTTATTGAATATGCACGAAATGTTGCAGGCCTTAGTGATGCAAACTCAACCGAGTTTAATGCAAAATCTGCAGCACCTGTTGTTGGTTTAATTACTGAATGGCTAGATGCAGAAGGCAATGTTGAAACGCGTGATGCTGAATCTGATTTAGGTGGCACAATGCGTTTAGGCGCTCAAAAATGTCATTTAACACCGGGCTCTAAAGTACATGAAGTATACGGTAGTGATGAAATTGTTGAGCGTCATCGCCATCGCTACGAAGTTAACAACAACTTTGTAGAGCAATTAGAAAAAGCAGGTTTAAGCTTTACCGGTTTATCAGAAGATAAAAAACTGGTAGAAATTATCGAAAATAAAGATCACCCTTGGTTTATTGCCGCGCAGTTCCACCCGGAATTCACGTCAACCCCACGTGATGGTCACCCGCTATTTGAAGGGTTTGTAGCAGCCGCTCATATCCACCAAAAAGCGTCATCGTAATTTAAAAAGGCCGTGCATATTGCACGGCTTTTTTGTTTTAAGGGCTGACTAATACCCATTTTATTAAAAACATGAGCATTGTATCGCATTAAATAACTTACTCACTGCGTTAAAAATTACTCATATAGAACAACTATATGTCATAATTTCTGCCTTGTTATTGAGCTATTTTCTTAGCGCTATAATAGCTCACTAATTTAATGCAATTGGTATAAACTATATAAAACGTAGTAAAGTTAGTCGAACTCACCATTTTGGGAATATAGAGGAATCAAGATGTCAAAAATCGTAAAAGTAATTGGTCGCGAAATTATGGACTCGCGTGGTAACCCAACTGTTGAAGCTGATGTTCATTTAGCTGATGGTTCATGGGGCCGTGCTGCAGCACCTTCTGGTGCATCTACAGGTACTCGCGAAGCATTAGAGTTACGTGATGGTGACAAAACGCGTTATTTAGGTAAAGGCGTATTAAAAGCAGTTGGTTATATCAACAAAGAAATTGCTGACGCTTTAGCTGGTCAAAATGCATTAGAGCAAAGTACTGTTGATAAAGTAATGCTAGATTTAGATGGTACCGAAAATAAAGAAAAACTAGGTGCCAATGCAATCTTAGCTGTATCACTAGCAACAGCAAAAGCAGCTGCACAATCTAAAAAGGTTGAGCTTTATGAACATATTGCTGACTTAAACGGCACGCCGGGTGTTTATTCAATGCCACTTCCAATGATGAACATCATCAACGGTGGCGAGCACGCAGATAACTCTGTAGACATCCAAGAGTTTATGATCCAACCTGTTGGCGCTACTAACTTCCGCGAAGGTCTACGTATGGGCGCTGAAGTATTTCATAGCCTTGCTAAAGTACTTAAAGCTGATGGCCATTCAACAGCAGTTGGCGATGAAGGTGGTTTTGCGCCTAACCTTGCATCTAACGAAGCGGCTCTTGCTGCAATCAAAGTAGCTGTCGCAAACGCAGGTTACGAGCTAGGTAAAGATATTACTTTAGCAATGGATTGTGCTGCATCTGAGTTTTACGACAAAGAAGCAAACATCTACGACCTTAAGGGTGAAGGTAAAAAATTCACTTCTGAAGAATTTAACTTCTTCTTACAAGATCTTACTGAACAGTACCCAATAGTTTCTATCGAAGATGGTCTCGATGAGTCTGATTGGGATGGCTTTGCACATCAAACTAAGCTAATGGGTGATAAAATCCAATTAGTAGGTGATGATTTATTTGTAACTAATACTAAGATTTTAAAACGTGGTATCGACAACGGTATTGCTAACTCAATCTTAATTAAGTTTAACCAAATCGGTTCACTAACTGAAACGTTAGCAGCTATTAAAATGGCGAAAGACGCTGGTTTCACTGTTGTTATTTCTCACCGTTCTGGTGAAACTGAAGATTCAACAATTGCTGATTTAGCAGTGGGTACTGCTGCAGGTCAAATTAAAACAGGTTCATTGAGCCGTTCTGACCGTGTTGCAAAGTACAACCAATTGCTACGTATTGAAGAGCAATTAGGCGATAAAGCACCGTACAACGGTCTTAAAGAAGTTAAAGGTCAGTAATTCTATTTTATATAGAATCTAATTTTTAATTTTAGATGATAAAATCCTCGCACAAGCGGGGATTTTTTATGCCTGATACTTTTATTCAAAGAGATGAAAATAAGTTGTAGGTGTTAAGCTTGCTGACGCGCACGCAGTGCGAAAAGGAAAATTCACAAATAATAACTCTTTGTTTAAGTCTTATTACTTTACAGAGCACTCAAAGCTGAAATTGCTGTTTTAAAATCTCGCCAGTAAAGCTGGTTTTTAGATAAAAGCCACGGGGCAGGGTTTTTATTATTTGCCCATTAGGGCCAATGGCATCAGTGACTATTTTGCTATGGGCCGCTTTTGGGCGTATTTGCATTGCATCGCCTAAATGGCCCGATATTTCGTCAATTCGGCCAAGTGCAATTAACTCCATTTGCTCTTCCCAGTCGCGCTGTAATAAAGCGTCCTGCTCAGGTGTGGGTTGCCATAAAAAGCCACTGCCGATTGTTCTATCAAATGGAGCAATATCACGCTCGCTTAAAATAGGTAGCCATAAAACGTGATTAAGCTTTTTGCGAACGCTGCTGGTATGCCACGTCATCCCCGTCACGTTCATTAGTGGCGTTACAGATACAAATGTTGTTTCCAGTGGTTTCCCTTTATAAGAAATAGGGAGTGTTTTTAGCTCTATGCCTAAATCTTCAAAATCGGGTAGTGGTTTAGAGCCTGCAGTTGCACCTAAAACGTATTCTATTAATTGTCCCGTCCAGCCTTTTTCTCGCAGTAAATCGTCAGGCGTTTTAAAGTTATACTCATTGGCTAAATGGCCAAGTGTCAGGCCTGCAATATTATCAACCCGCTTTATTAGGTCATTAATTGAATGTGGTTTTGTTGGTCGCATATCACTAATTTGAGTTGAATAAATCACCTTGTCATGATAGCAAATCAGCTAAGCCGTGGATATCTTTGCGTTTGTGTGTTTTTTGTACATGAGGTGTTTGCTGTAATTTTACACACGCTAAAAAGTGAGCGAATTAACTTAAGTAACTGAACTGCTTTGTAATTTTGTGTTTTATAGTTCAGCTTTAATTAAGTGAGATTAGAGTTGCAGGGATAAATACAGATGTATGAACAAGTTTATCCACAGATTCTGTGGAGAAAGTCAGTTTTTAGATCTCATATTGTGGATTTGTTTGCAAAATGAGCGTGTTTTACAAAAGTTATGCACAAGCTGTGGGTAAGCAGAGTAAAACTCGTAATAGTATTTGCCGTATTGCGGGTTATGTGGAACAATCATAAAAAATCGACTTACAAATGAGGCACTAAGGTGATTGATGCCGAAGGTTTTCGTGCCAATGTCGGAATTGTAATTTGCAATAATCAGGGACAGGTGTTTTGGGCCAGACGCTATGGTCAACATTCTTGGCAATTTCCCCAAGGTGGTGTTGATGATGGTGAGACAGCAGAACAAACCATGTACCGCGAGTTACACGAGGAAGTAGGGCTGCGACCAGAAGATGTAGAAATAGTCGCAAGCTCAAAACATTGGTTACGCTATAAATTACCCAAACGATTAATCCGCCGAGACTCTAGTCCGGTGTGTATTGGGCAAAAACAAAAATGGTTTTTACTAAAATTACGCTGTAAAGACGAAGATGTAAATTTACTTAAAACCCATCATCCTGAATTTGATGATTGGCGCTGGGTAAGTTATTGGTATCCTGTAAGACAGGTTGTATCGTTTAAACGGGATGTTTATCGACGAGTAATGAAAGAGTTTGCTCCTTTCGCCATGCCTTTTAATAAGAGAGAACAACATAAAGATCATTGGCGAAGTAAAAGGTAGTAATTTCTCGATACAATAAAGGAGCAGGGTATGCTGGCTACACTGAGATCTATTGCGGAGTCTGTATCGCGGCAAGCGAATTTAGACAGCGCATTAGTGTGCTTTGTGCAAATGGTGAAAGATGCCATGAAAACCCAGTGCTGCTCCATTTATTTTGCAGATTACAGCCAAGACAATTTTGTACTTATGGCAACCGAAGGACTAAACCCCGATGCGGTAGGTAAGTTTAGAATTGGTTTTACCGAAGGTTTAGTTGGCCTAGTAGCGCAACGCGAAGAACCTATTAATATTGCATTTGCTAAATCGCATCCGCGTTTTAAGCTCTCCCCTGAAGTAAATGAAGAAGGCTACAACGCTTTTTTATCTGTACCCGTTGTTCATCAAAAAAAAGTATTGGGTGTTATTGTCGTTCAACAAAAAATGGCGCGTGTATTTAGCCAAGATGAAGAGTCATTTTTAATTACGCTTTCTGCTCAACTGGCTTCACAGTTAGCACATGCCGAAATTAAAGAAGTTTTGCGCCAAGATGAATCATCTCATCAAACATCGGTATTAAAAGGCGTATCGAGTGCGCCGGGTATCGGTATTGGACAGGCATTTGTGCTTTTGCCTAAACTTGATTTTAAATCGATTGAACTCAAAAAAGATCATGATACAACAGAGCAACGCCGTTTGTTTACACAAGCCGTAGCTGCAACGCGTAAAGAATTTAGTACCCTTTCGATGACGCTAAGTGATTCTATTCCGCACGAAGCTCTTGCTGTATTTGATGTTTACCAACAGCTGCTTGATGCAAAAAGTTTAGGCCACAATGTAGAAATGCAATTACAAGAAGGCTGGTGTGCTAAAAGTGCATTAAAAATTGTAATAGAGCGTTTAATATCTCAATTTAATGCCATGCAAGACCCTTACATAAAAGAGCGCGCCGTTGATGTTAAAGACATTGGCTTGCGGGTACTGCATCATCTTGTAAATACCGAACATGCTGTTAAAAATTACCCTCCCAATACAATTTTGATTGCCAATACGTTAACACCAGCAATGCTTGCAGAAGTACCAAAAGGGCATTTAACCGGTGTCGTTAGTGTAAATGGCTCAGCAAATAGTCACGCGTCTATATTAACGCGTGCAATGGGTATTCCTGCTATTTGGGGTATAGAGGATTTACCTTTATTGCAGTTTGACGGTAAATCAATGATTTTAGATGCATTTGCAGGGCGTTTATACATATCGCCATCGCAAATGTTAATGGATGAATACACCGAATTACAGCATCAAGATAATCTACTTAATAATCGCTTTTTAGCAGAGCAAGACTCAGAATCAATTACGCTTGACGGTGAGCATGTTAGCTTATTATTGAACGCAGGCCTTGAGCTTAATACCGAGCAAAGTAGTTCACATATTTGTGACGGTGTAGGGCTTTATCGAACCGAAGCGTGGTTTATGCAAAAAGGTCAGTTTCCTTCGCAATCAGAGCAAGAAAATTGGTATCGAGAAGTACTAACTAGCTATCATCCCAATCCTGTGGTTATGCGAACATTAGACATAGGTGGCGATAAGGTTCTTGATTACTTTAACATAACCGAAGAAAACCCATTTTTAGGTTGGCGTGGTATTCGTATCAGCCTTGATCACCCTGAATTGTTTTTAGATCAACTCAAAGCCATGCTTAAAGCCAATATAGGTTTAGGTAATTTAAAAATAATGCTGCCAATGATCAGCGGAACCGAAGAAGTAGACGAGTCACTCGCATTGTTTGAGCAGGCTTATTTTGAGCTAAGTGAAAAATACCCAGAACAACAAATAGAAAGACCCGATATAGGTATTATGCTTGAAGTGCCATCAAGCGTATTTATGCTGCCAGAGTGGTCTAAAAAAGTTGATTTTTGCTCCGTAGGCAGTAACGATTTAACGCAGTATTTATTAGCGGTAGATAGAGCAAATGCCCGAGTTGCTGAGTTGTTTAATCCCTATCACCCTGGCGTACTTAGAGTGCTTAATAAAATAGCCTGCGAGTGCGAACAGTATGAGTTACCTTTTAGTTTATGTGGAGAGTTAGGCGGCGATCCTGAAGGTGCAATACTCCTTATTGCTATGGGATACAGACGTTTAAGCATGAATCTATCATCACTTAATAAAGTTAAGTGGGTACTCAGACGTTTAAGTGTAAGTGATATGGAACAATTACTAACTGCATGTTTGGCGCAGTCGACTGCAAAGCAAGTACTGCGTTTAACACGTAATTTTATGTTAGAACATCACTTAGGTGACTTGTTTTACACGCCAAAATAACTAAGTGCGTCGAATTAATTTAAATACGAAGATGCTATTAGTTTTATAATCCTTTAATATATAAGTCTCCAAAGGGTATTTGAGATTACTATGTATGACTTAGGTTTGTTAGTCGCAAGCTGCGCACTACTAGGCTGTATTGTCGGGTTTTTAGCGGGTTTACTAGGCATTGGCGGCGGTTTAATTATTGTCCCAGTACTCAGTGCGTTACTGCTGTCATTTAATGTAACCTCAGCAGATCATGTATTAGTGATTGCTATTGCAACGTCACTTGCTTCTATTTTATTTACCTCCACCTCTTCAGCGTTGGCTCATCATAAAAATGATAATGTGCCTTGGGCAATTGCGCCTTGGGTTATGTCGGGTGTGGCTTTAGGCGCGCTTATTAGCGGCTTTGCAGCAAGCCTTATTCCAGAGCAAATATTGCGCACTGTGTTTGCTGTAAGTGTTGTATTTATAGCAGGGAGAATGGTGCTCTCAACTCGTAATAAACCAATGTCAGAAAAACCGTTACCAGCAGGTCCTATTTTAGGCGGGATTTCGGCAATAATGGGCGGGTTATCAGGTTTGATAGGTATTGGTGGCGGCGCATTAATAGTCCCTATGCTTAATTATTTTTCGGTTGATATAAAAAAAGCAATTGGTTGTGCCGCAGCCTGCGGAATTGTTATTGCATTATTTGGCTCTGTTGGCTATGTCAGTGCCGGCTGGCACGTGACTGATTTAGAACATGGTTTTGCAGGATTTGTGTATCTTCCTGCGTTATTTGGTATTGTATTAACGTCGTGGTTTGTTGCACCTATTGGTGCTAAAGCAACTCATTATTTACCTGTTAATACAATTAAGAAAGTTTTCGCGGTGCTGCTTGTAGTTATCGCAATCAAAATGGTTTTTAGCTAAAGGTTTATTTTTATGGCACTTGAGTTTCCTCAAATCGATCCAATAATTTTTTCAGTTGGGCCACTTAGCGTACGTTGGTACGGCTTAATGTATTTAATAGGTTTTGCATTTGCGATGTGGTTTGCAAATCGTCAAGCGTCAAAACCAAACTCTGGTTGGACTAAAGACCAAGTAAGCGATTTACTGTTTTACGGCATGTTAGGGGTAATACTAGGCGGGCGTATTGGCTACGTATTGTTTTACCAGTTTAGTTACTTTATAGAAAACCCACTGTATTTATTTAGAATAGATCAGGGCGGCATGTCGTTTCATGGTGGAACACTTGGCGTTATAACCGCCGTCGCAATTTTTTCGTGGACGCGCAAAAAGTCACTGCTTCAAGTGGGCGACTTTGTTGCACCATTGGTTCCTGTAGGGCTTTTAGCCGGACGTATTGGTAACTTTATAAACGGTGAGTTATGGGGCCGAGTTACCGACGTGCCATGGGCAATGGTATTTCCAACGGGCGGTCCGCTTGCGCGTCACCCATCGCAATTATACGAAGCATTTTTTGAAGGCTTAGTGCTCTTTTTAATCTTGCAATGGTTTATTAAAAAGCCTCGTCCGGCAGGCAGCGTAGCCGGTGTGTTTTTATTAGGTTATGGCGTGTTTAGGTTCTGTATTGAATACTTCCGCCAACCAGATGCACAACTCGGTTTATTTGCTGACTTTATTTCAATGGGGCAAATACTTTCGCTTCCTATGATAGTAGGCGGATTAGGGTTATTAATTTGGGCTTATAAGCAACCACAACACGTTACAACAGCTAAGGCATAATACAAAAAACATGAAACAATATTTAAAGTTATGTCAGCGTATTGTTGACGAAGGGCAGTGGGTAGAAAACAAACGTACAGGTACGCGTTGTTTAACTGTAATTAATGCTGATTTAGAATACGATGTAGCTAATAATCAGTTTCCGATGATCACCACACGAAAAAGTTACTACAAAGCAGCGATTGCTGAATTACTAGGTTACTTACGTGGTTACGACAGTGCTGGGCAGTTTCGTGATATTGGCTGTAAAACATGGGATGCTAATGCGAACGATAATAACGCATGGCTTAATAATCCTAACCGTAAAGGTGAGGACGACATGGGACGCGTTTACGGCGTACAAGGGCGTGGTTGGCAACGCCCAGATGGTTCAACACTTGATCAGCTCGCTAAAGTTATTAATAACTTAAAAAATGGCATTGATGACCGTGGTGAGATAATCACGTTTTATAACCCAGGCGAATTTGAGCTTGGTTGTTTGCGCCCGTGTATGCATACGCACACCTTTTCGTTGCTTGGCGATACCTTATATTTAACGTCTTATCAGCGCAGTTGTGATGTGCCGCTTGGCTTGAACTTTAATCAAATACAATGCTTTGTATTATTGGCGCTAGTAGCTCAAATTACTGGTCATAAAGCGGGTAAGGCATACCATAAAATTGCCAATGCACATATTTATGAAAACCAACTTGAGTTGATGCGAGATGTGCAGTTAACACGTCAGCCATTTGCATCGCCTCAACTAAAAATTAATCCAAAAATTAAATCGTTAGAAGACATAGAAACGTGGGTAACACGAGACGATTTCGAAGTAACAGGCTATCAATGCCACGAAGCGATTCAATATCCATTTTCAGTATAATAAAAGATTAAGGAAAACATAATGAAAGCAGTGATCCCCGTAGCGGGCCTTGGTACTCGCATGTTACCAGCAACAAAAGCAATTCCTAAAGAAATGCTGCCAGTGGTAGACCGTCCTTTAATTCAATACGTAGTTAATGAAGCAGTTGCTGCCGGTATTAAAGAGATAGTGCTAGTAACGCATTCAAGTAAAAACTCAATCGAAAATCACTTTGACACCAGTTTTGAACTAGAAGCTACTTTAGAGAAGCGTGTTAAGCGGCAATTACTTGCCGAAGTGCAAGCTATTTGCCCTAAAGACGTAACCATTATTCACGTACGCCAAGGTGAAGCCAAAGGCCTAGGGCATGCTATTAGCTGTGCGGCACCGATTATTGGTAACGAACCGTTCGTAGTTATTTTACCAGACGTAATTATTGATGATGTAGAGAGCGATCTTAAAAAAGATAACTTAGCAGAAATGATCGCACACTTTAACGAAACCAAGCACAGCCAAATTATGGTAGAGCCAGTACCAATGGCACAAGTAAACCAATTTGGTGTAGTTGATTTAGGTGACGTTGAGTTAAAGCAGGGCGAAAGCTCGCCAATTATGAATATGGTAGAAAAACCACCTGTAGACGAAGCACCATCAAACTTAGCGGTAGTGGGTCGTTATGTGTTAAGTGAAAATATCTGGCCTTTACTTGCAAAAACTCCGCAAGGGGCAGGCGATGAAATTCAGTTAACAGATGCAATTGCGATGCTAATGGAACACGAAAAAGTAGATGCATACGCTATAAAAGGCCGTAGCCACGACTGTGGAAGTAAAGTTGGTTATTTAAAAGCGACTATTGAATTTGCACTACGCCGTGATGAATTTGCAGATGAACTAAAAGCATTTATTAAAGCGTTGATTTAATTTAAAAGATAACGTTAATAATAAAAAGGCGCCAACATGGCGCCTTTTTTAATGTTTAACCAGAGCTCTGGTTAAGAGATATACTAACATATTGAATTATGGTGATATTTAAATTTATTTTCTCTAGCCAGAGGTTTTCAGTGAAAACAAGGCTAATTTACGCGTCAATAGCTTTTGGGGATGAAGTTATTATCGAAATTGTGGGTTAAATACACTGTTGCAAACGTAGTATCTAAAAATACAACAACTCAAAAACTGTTGTTATTTTAAGGATTGAATATGTTTAAATGCGCGGTTTTTAAGTTATATTGTTGTTTTTGTGTTAATTGGCACTAAATTTGTATTAAATGTTTTCTTAAGGATAAAGGGACCCGCGTTAATTGTTTTTTAAAACACAATTAAAGCTGAAATGAGTTGTTCCCATGGCCTATTTAAAGTTAAACACTTAGTACCAACTTGCAATAATGTTTAATTAAGCGAATTGGTATAATTTATAAGAATGTTTAGTTGAAATGTAAGTGTAATTACACTGCTTTCAGGATAACGAATACATGTTTAAACATAAAAATAATAATAAAAATATAATTCTGAGTCTTTTAACGTTTGTATTTTGTACTGCCTGTGCTTCTACGTCAGAAGTAAACCAGTTAGAAAAACCAAGTAATTTACCAGAATATGTGTCAATTACGGCCTTAGAGCTTGCTCAGTTAAAAGATGCAGCAATGCAATGGCAACAAGCTAGAGCGGGCCTTGAGCGTATTTTAAGGCTCGAAAAAGAGATCACTTATTTAGTTAACCATATCGACATTATTAACACTAAAGCGATAACGCAATCCAACCAACGTTATACTCGTGCTGATACACGCAATCCTATAGCTGCTCATACCATAAAAGCGCTTTCGAAAGCGCCTAAACATAGCTACAGTAAAAAACGAGCTGTAAAATTAAATACGCTTAAGCATTCATTTTCATTACAAGTGGCATCAGTTAGCTCTGAGCCAAGCTTAAAAAAAGTATGGCAAAACCTGAACATACAGGCAGCTCCATTGTTTAGAAAAAAAATAGAGACTAACGTAGAGCAAATCCGTATTAACGATAAAACATTTTACCGCTTAAAACTGGGTTCATATCAAAAGTTAAATAACGCCAAAGCGGATTGCGAAGTATTTAAACTTTATAAACTCGATTGCATAGTAAGTAGTTACACAGATAAACCCATTAAACTATAGTTTAAACAAATAGTTGAGGTAGGCATGTTAATCGGGTTTAGGTTAAGCATTAGTGTAGGTTAACGAGCAAAATTATTCAAACACCTTTTAGGCATAATAATTGCTTTATCTTTTGTATATTTGAAAGAGGATGGCAATTATGCGCCTTTTATTACCCCTATTATTAGTTAACTTAGCCGCTTGCAGTTTGATACCGCAACCAGCGCCAAGTATAAGCACACGCGCTCCTAAAGCGGCTATGGCACCTTACACAGTTAATGATTATGTAAATACGCTAACAGTGCAGCTTAGTCATTTAAAAGAGCCGTTAAGTCGTAACTCCCGCATTGGTGTAAGTAGCTTTTATTTTGCTGATGGGCTCGACACCAAGTTAATGACAGAGCAAGCTTCAGGGCTTAGCCAGCAAATCCAAGAAAGTCTATTAACCCAAATGACTCAGCTTGGTTACCATACGGTAGAGTATAGATTAGACAATAATATAACATTATCGAGTAATGCCGATAATGTACTAAGTCGCGATTTAAATAAATTACGTGAACGTCAAAAAATTGACTTAATAGTTACCGGTACTGTGACTCGTCAGCAGCATGCATATATAGTAAATGCGCGACTAGTTAATATAAACAGCAAACAAGTTTTATCAGCAGGCAGTACCGAGATCCCTATTAATGTAATGTGGGGAAATGAAAAAATTCAGCAGCGCGACGGCCTTTTATACCGCAGCGAATACTAATTTGGAGCACAAAATGAGAAACCTACTAATTACATTATGTTTGCCATTGGGATTTGGCTGTTCGCAAATGTTTAATGGCATGGAGTCAGAACAAGTAGAAGAACCGCAAAGCAATAGCCCTGTAATGCTTGTAAGTGAGCAACGCGAAGTTGCGTCGCCTGTTGTAAATAATCAACTTTTTCAGTCTGGGTTGGTTGAGCAAAATAACTACACTAAATCAATGCCCGCCAAGCGTAAAAATATTAACCATTACGTGCGTGGCATAATGCAAGACATGGTCGAAAACTTACAGTACGTAAATGATAAAACACCACTTGCTGTTTCAAGCTTTGTATTTTTAGATGATAACTACAACGATGGCAGTTTATTAGGAAATCAGATATCAGAAAGCTTTATGCACGAACTGCATAGTTTTGGTATACCGGTCATTGATTTTAAAACAACCGACTTTATGCGAGTAACACCGGCGGGTGACTTTGTATTTAGTCGCGACTATTTAGAGTTAAATCAAGATCAAAATTTTAACTACGTCCTAGCCGGTACCTTAGTGAGCCACCAAGGGGGGGTATTAGTAAATGCTCGTATTGTTGGTTTGAAAAGTAAAGCGGTTGTAGGCAGTGCACAAGGCTTTATTCCTCAGTCAGTTGTTGATGCGCTTAACAGCAGCTACCGAACTGATGGCATAATGCTTAAGCAAGCGGATGAGTGAGGTGATTATGCGTTATACATTAAACAGTGTGCTTAGCGCTTTTAGCATGCTAGCATTGGCTGGGTGTTCTATGACACATATTACTCAACAGCAACAAAACACAAATACCCGCGTAGATGTAAACACACAGCATGAGCAAACACCGGAAATGCTGTCGTCGGCTAAAGTAGATGTACATGACGAATACGATTCATCACAACAATTTATGCCCCTTAACCACCATCAAACATTGGTTAATTACGTAGAGCAAATGGCCCTCGATCTAGTCGACACCCTCGAATCAGGTAATGATACTAATGCGCATTTAAATATTGCGGTTACAACCTTAGTTAATTTAGATGCCACACTGAACAACACAAATCAGCTTGGAAATCAAATATCTGAAACCTTAATCCATCAATTACAAAAATTTGGTTATGGTGTTGTCGATTTTAAAACCACAGAAACCATAGACGTAAATAGCCGTGGCGACTTTGTTTTATCGCGTGATATAGCAAAACTTAATGAAGACCAAATGGCCAGCCACGTACTTGCAGGTACTTTAATTTATCGACGTAATGGGGTTGCGGTCAATGCGCGTGTTATTAACATAGACACCAAGCAAGTTGTTGCCACTAGCCGAAAATTAATACCGTTATACGTACTAAATAAAGAAGATATATACTTATCAAGCAATTAAGTTCAGTTGTCGCTTGATATAAAAAACCAGATACCGTTATAATTCACACCTCTAAGCACACGCTTATTTGTGGCCTCTTAGTTAAATGGATATAACGGCCCCCTCCTAAGGGGCAGTTGCAAGTTCGATTCTTGCAGGGGCTACCAATTAAATCAATGAGTTATGATGTATATTGTAACCGCTTTTGCTTTATGTGTAGCACATATGTAGCACCGTAAGTTGAATTTGTAGGGGATTGCTGTGTCCTTTCATTAAAATAGCCAAAAAGAAGACATTCAACCTACATCGAGTTTACTTTTATTCTTGACTATAAATGCTTGCATATTGGTATTAGGCTGCTCAACTTGGAAATTACCATAAATATTTGCTAACCCCTGATACAGGTATGATAA
The DNA here is from genome assembly GCF_000690035.1 of Pseudoalteromonas sp. S3431. NCBI lineage: Bacteria > Pseudomonadati > Pseudomonadota > Gammaproteobacteria > Alteromonadales > Pseudoalteromonadaceae > Pseudoalteromonas > Pseudoalteromonas sp. S3431. Next base: position 2,493 of record NZ_JJNY01000053.1, on the reverse strand, counting down.
CTTGCCTTCTCTTCTGTAAAAAGGGTGAAGCCACGCCGTAGATAAGTAAGCATCGGCATTATTGGGTGTAACCATAGTTACTTGCCCTATTAAACACTGTCTAGTTTCTAGACTGTCGATCATTCGAACATTTTCAACAATTGGGTGGACAACTACGTCTTTCCAAGCGTCATTGGAAGTATCCCACTTGAACCCGTCTTTACACTCCTTGCCCTGATAGCGGCGTAATGCAACACAGGCTTCTTTTTGCCAGGCTGGTGAGTTTATAGTAATTGGGTCATCATATTTACAACCTATGGGAGCTGGTATAGGGCGAATTATTAAGCTTTGAGCTTCTTCAAAAAATAAATCCGCCAGAGAACCTTCCAAGCTATCTCGTAATGTGGGGTGAGCATTTATTAATCCAAAGTACTCTTCATTGACGTTATCCTGATTATAAGACTTATTGTTAACAGTGATGCTTTCTTGGTCTTGTTTATTTACCCCTCGCACGACTTCGGATGGATTAAAGTCGATAACGTGCATGGTATTTGATGGCAATTTTTTGAACCAGTTAAGACTGTCCGCCCAATAGAGCATGCTTGAGCTATTACGGGATATATCAACCAACTTTAAAAGAGCAGCCTCTACCGAATTGTTTGGTAGGTGTAAAATTTCGTAGTCAAAGCTGTTTTTACATGCTGTCGGGTACTGTTCTAAACAAAACTCTTTAAGTATCTTTGCCGCCTCTTTGTTTTCGTCACCATAGCTAACAAAAATAATAGTTTTATCTCTTTCATTTGCTTCGTTTTCAATTAAGCAGTCAATTGCTAAACCTACCCCTTTAATAACTTTTTCAATGTTAAAGAAACATGGGACAGCATTTTTATCATTCATTTTTTCAACTAGCTTAGAGATGAATAGCTTTTTTCTCTCTCTTAATGTCATTGTTACCCCCAATTTTCAGAATAGTTTGCACTTTTGGATTTAGGTTGTTTAATCGGTCCGTCCTGTTTAATCCTTTATCCTTTTAATCGTTTTGATGAGATTTAACGTCTGCTTTTCGCTCTTTACCGAATTTGACTAAAGCTCAGAAGACCTTGTAATCTTATTGGGCATTTGTGATAACAAACTCGTGGTAACCTTCTGTTTCAGGAGGATCAACTTTATCAACACGCACAACATTTAATTTAGCAAACAAACTATTCCAAAATTTCAACGCTAAACTATCGTTTAAGTGAACTGCTACATGCCACTGATTTGTTTCAACAGGTATCAAATTTTGAATAACGAATTTGGCAATGCCTTGTTTGCGATATTTGGGTAGAATAAAAATATCAGCCAACTCAGGTATTTCTTTGCCAGCGATCTCAGTTGGTTCTACGGTAGCAAAACCAGCAATTTGGTTAGAAACGAGTACAAGATAAATAATGCAGTCTTCCTCACCACGAACTACACATTCTAAATATCCTTCATCAATATCATAGCAACCATCTAAACCAACATCTTCTAAGTCAAATATACTCTGATGATATTGGTAAAACTGCCACAGCATTTTTATTGCAGGGATATCGGTTGATTCAGCTTTCCGTATTGTAGTGTCCATTTTATACCTATTTCCTTATATGTGGTCCGACATTAGCTTTCATTAAAGAGATGAAGGTTTGCTAGTCGTTATCTTTAAAGAACATTATGTTATTAAACGATAACTACTCAAGAATAACAACAAAATAAATTTTAAGAATGAATTGAAAAAATTGCCAACAAGCTGATAGTCAAACGCATAAAACTTCACTTCATACAGAGGAACTCTGACTGACAGCTCATCGCCCAATACTGACTATGAAAGCGAGAATGGTTACTATTTTATTCAGTACAGTTATTTACAGAGCGCCAAGTAAGGTCCTTTTTGCCATTCCGGTAAGTAGCTAGCTAAAGATAATTTTTGGCTTTTTCTTGGTGTTTAATATGAGCTAGAGCTTAGTAAGGTCTTTAACTATTTGAAAGGTTGCATTTAACTGCAATTTTATTTGAACGTGATGAGCTTTAGCTAATACGTTATAGCTTTAGGTTATGCTTTTTCTACCTTCCACGTGCAATGCCTAGTGCTACTACCTTGTAAAAGCCGCTTTACTAGCGAACTACAAGCCTTTTACTTTGAGTATGAGTTCTCCATCGTAATAGCTTTGTAAGCATACTTTAGTATTTTTATACACAAAAAAAGCGAGTAAACGTCAATTTACTCGCTCTATTAATAGTTTAAAAAATGCTAAATTTTAATGCCTAACCATCACTTGTAATTGTATCGATTAACTCACTAAGTACGGCTTCTGCTTGGCTTGTTTCTACTTGGCAAGTACCTGCATTTAAGTGCCCGCCACCATTATATTTTAAGCATAGCTCGCCAACATTGGTGTTTGAGGTACGGTTGGTGATTGATTTACCAATTGCGTACACTACGTTTTGCTTTTTAAGGCCCCACAGTTTATGAATCCCGAATTCAGGTTCCAAGTG